>CAYYRY010000196.1:1643-4050 GCA_964474245.1 uncultured Ruminococcus sp.
TAATTGGTGGGCGCGGCCACGATGACGTATTCGGCATCTCCGTACGCCTCTTCGGCATCAAGAGTTGCCTTAAGGTCAAGCTTTTTTTCCGCAAAGTATTTTTCTATATATGCATCTTTGATGGGGCTGATACGGCTGTTGATCATGTCAACCTTTTCAGGGATTATGTCTACTGCAGTGACCTCATGCTTCACCGCCAGAAGCACTGCAAGAGACAATCCGACGTATCCGGTTCCCGCTACTGCTATTTTCATTTTTATCTCCATTCATCAAAAAAAACTACCGCACTAAGCTTAAGCCGTTTTATTTCTGATGATAATTCCTATACCATTCTGCAAAACGCCTGAGTCCTTCACGAAGTGTCGTGGAAGGCTTGAAGCCGAAGTCACGCTCCAGAGGCTCCACGTCCGCATATGTCACGGGAACGTCTCCCGCCTGCATGGGAACGAGTCTGCTGTGGGCGTCAATATCGAAGTCTTCGGGAAGAACGCCTGCGCGGATAAGCTCCTCGCCGAGTATTCTTATGAAATCGAGGAGGTTTTCGGGTGAGTTGTTGCCGATGTTGTAGACCTTGTACGGAGGGATCGGAAGTCCGTCCTCGCCGTTCACCTTTTCGGGGGGACGTGCCATAACTCGCTTTACACCCTCAACGATGTCGTCAACGTAGGTAAAGTCACGGCGGCAGTTACCGTAGTTGAACACTTCAATGGTCTCGCCGCGGAGGAGCTTATCAGTGAAGCCGAAGTACGCCATATCGGGACGTCCCGCAGGACCGTAAACCGTGAAGAAGCGGAGTCCCGTCGAGGGGATATTGTAGAGTTTGGAATATGCGTGAGCCATCAGCTCGTTTGACTTTTTCGTTGCCGCGTAGAGGCTTACGGGGTTGTCCGTTTTGTCGTCCGTGGAATATGGTATCTTTTTATTTGTGCCGTAGACACTGGAGCTTGACGCATAAACGAGGTGCTCTACGGGATATTTGCGGCATGCTTCAAGGATATTGTAAAAGCCGATGACGTTTGACTCCATATACACGTCGGGGTTGGTGATGGAATACCGCACGCCCGCCTGAGCCGCAAGGTTTACGACCACGCCGAAGCGGTATTCGTCGAACAGTGAATCAACGAGGTCACGGTCAGCGATGCTTCCGCGGACGAAGCGCCAGGTCACGCTCGGGTGTTCTGCCGCTGCTCGCTCGATCTCGCGGAGTCGGTATTCCTTCAGGGACACGTCGTAGTAGTCGTTTACGTTGTCGAGTCCTACAATGGTTACGCCTTCAAGGGTAGTGATGAGCGATTTTACGAGATTCGCTCCGATGAATCCGGCCGCGCCCGTTATGAGGAGGGGGGTGGGGTGATTACTCATAATAATCTCCATTCTGTCGCTAAAGCGGCAACACAATAATTAATGAAACAGATATACTTAATCTAAAGTTATCTGAACTTTCACGCTAATCTTCCTATCTTCAAATTGAACTTACTTAATTCTTTTTTATTATTCTCTTGATAGCCAGTAACAATTCTTCACGGTAAAAAACAAAATACATTACTGAAGTTACAGCACCGGAAACGGTAGTAGCTATTCCACCGCACAATATCCAAACTAAATAATTTCGGATATCAAAGCAATTAAGTACCAGCATAGCTACTGCACAAGAGATTGAAATTGATGATATGTTAACAGTTAAACGCTTAATAAATTCTGTAGTTTTACGGTATAATATATTCTTTGAAATATAAATAACGTAATAAATAAATCTGAAACAGATAGCTATAAGAGTCCCCAATGCAACACCGATCAATCCATATCTCGATACCAGAATTACAGACAAAACAATATTTAATATTGCTTCTCCATAGGCTGCTATACCTGTCTGCTTAAAATGTCCTGCAGCTATTACTATTGAGTGATATGGTAAACGGAGACAGTATAATAAAGCTGACAACGCTAAAAGAACAGCAAACACAGGTTCTCGATAGTCAGCATCATTAATTCCTGCAGTATACAGATTAATAAACGGCATAATAACGACTATTGTTGTCGCAAACAACACACATGAAACTATTGATATTATGCTTTCATAACTGTTGAACGTTTTGTTTAAATGATCTCTTTCGTTTTTCGCAAGCATATCACCAAATAACGATTCCATACCTGACGTAAAAGATAACGCAAAGCTCTGAACGTGAGTAATGATCATATTATAAACGGAGTAAATAGCCACATCACTTAGATCTGAGAATACCGTCAGTATGACAACGTCAGTATTTGAATGAAGAAAAAATGCGATATGCTGACCCAATCCACTCCATTTTTGAGTCAAGTACTTTTGACCGCACGGAGAATATTTATACTTTGGCAAAGCGAAGCTTCGTCTGACGTACAGAGCCAATGCTACGGGGCGCATGAA
>CAYYRY010000197.1:0-4047 GCA_964474245.1 uncultured Ruminococcus sp.
AGACCGGCTTCGTTACACCATGCCATGGCCTTAGATGCCCATTTTGCTACGTCTCCTACGTCCTTGTAGCCGGAGATATCGGCCTGCTTTTCGGTGATTACGTAGCAGTATTCTGCAAAGCGGACGAACATGGTCGCCAGCTCCTGACGGGTGATGGCTCTCGTTGGAGCGAAGAGATCCTCGTCGAACTCGTTTTTGCCCGTTGAGGTCACGATCTCGTTTTCCCATGCCCAGATAACGGCATCGGAGTAGAACTTTCCGTCGGCAACGTCAGCGTAAGCATACTTGTCGAAGCTCACCTCGGGTGAGCCCTCAAGTCTGTAGAGGACGGTGACTACCATCGCTCTGGTGACGTCAACGCCGGGGGAGAAAAGAGTGCCTCCCGTTCCGTTCATGATACCGTTTTCATAAACGTACTTGATGGATTTGTAGGACCAATTCTGCTTCACGTCAGTGAAGGGAAGGGCTTCCTCAGCAGCAGTTATGCCCACAGTGAGAATGGGAAGAAGCATGAGGACTGTGAGGACGGCTGATATCAGCTTGCGAGCTTTCATAGTGTTTTCTCCTATGCATAAATAATTTGGATGATATAATTATACACTATAAGTTCACTTCAGTCAAGAAATTTTGTTTAGTCGGACTAAACAAATCTCCCCCGCCTGTGACGGAGGAGATAATGAGTCCTAACCCCTTGCCTTTGTTATATATTTTACATATCCGACCCTCAGCCCCATGCACAAAACAATCGCTTACAGCCAAGCAAGAGCTGATACGTAAAACACCCCAAGCCTTCCTTTTAAAAGTTTTTTGAAAGGAAGGCTTGGGGGTGTACTTCAGGAAAGTGCGATGGGGAGGAAGGGAGGCTCTTCCTCCCCCTGAAACACATCAATATCTGCCGATCTTCTCGAACTGGATATCCATGATCTCAGCGCCGTCCTTGATAGCGTAATTTCCGTGTGTGGGATCTACGAAGAATTCGTTAGTGTCAAAGGACAGATCCTGAACGTTATTATTTACTATTGAGTACTTTACGGAAGGATCGTCAAGGTCATACTTGTTGTTGTCGGTGGCTTTCACCGCATTGAACATATAATTGTTCTCGTAGCGGGACTTGGGAGTTACGTAGCACATGGAGTTTTCGTACTGCTTGTAATCGGGAATGATCTCGAACATTTCGGGATACTCCTCCATCCAGCGAGCCTTCTGTGCATCGGTGAGACTTGCAAGTCCTGTGTAGGAGGAAACGAAATCGGAGTAGCTCATCTCAGAATTCGTTTCAACAGCCTCTACAGCCGCGCCGTAGTACTTGTCGTTTGTCCAAAGCGCACGTCTGTTGCCTGTCGTCTCCATAAAGATATTATCGTGGATGTAGTTGTCGCGTCCGCCGTTCATAAGAATACCAACGTCGCCTGCGTCATAGAACAGGTTGCCGTAAACCTCCTGACCGGTCATACCGTCGTCAAGATAGATGGCGTATTTGCCGGCACCTGTGGGGATATTGTAGAAGAGGTTGTAACGGATGACGTTTCCTCTTGCCTCATGACTTCTGCCGTGGTAGAAGGCACCGCCGTCGTCGGACTGCATCATTGCGTTGCTGATGACGTTGTATTCGAAATTGGTGTTACGGCACTGACCGTTGAGACCCACAGCCTCACGTGCGATATTGTAAAGCACGTTGTGACGGATGTCGAGACCGAAGTAGTTGGTAACGCTGATACCGCTTGAAATAAAGGGATCGGCACTTCCGAGATCGTGGATAAGGTTGTTCTCGATGAGGGAGCCGTCGTCTACAAGGTTGAGGTAGTAGTTGTCTTCACCCCAGCCGTACTGCTCCTGAAGCTTTTCTTTAGCGCGGTCGCGTCCTGCGCCGTACGCTCTGAAAGCACCCATTGCAAGGAAGCTCATTTCATTGTTGGTGAAGGTGATGTGGGATGAACCAACATACTTGGAGGAGGGAGTGGTGCCGTTCATGGCGCTGTAGTTGTCCTTTGAGTAAGAGAAGCCTACTGCCCACTCACCGCCCATGGCGTAGAACTTACACTGATCGATTGTGATATAGTCGGATGCTTCTGCATAGAATGCAGTTTCCGTAGAGCCCTGGAAGTTAAATCCGACAAAGCTGATGTGGTCAACACCGCCGTCGAGCCAGAGCATATCGCCCTCAAGTGCGAACATATAGTCTCCCTTTGGCTCGTATGCATAAAGTGTACCCGTCTTTCTGTCGATCCAGTACTCACCCTCGATGTCGAGTGCTGTGGGGAAGTCGAACATATAGAAAGAGTGATTACACTCGCCGTTGGCGTCGTTGTCCTCATAACCGATGCCGTATGAGCCGCCGTTTGTGAACGTAAGAACACCTGTTGACTTGTCGTAAGACTCAACAGTGTACTCTTCGCCGAGCCACTCATATTTGAAGTACCCCATTACCTTGGCGCCTGCAAGGTCACCGAAGGTATCAACGGCACTTTTTATTCCGGGCATGGTGAAGATTACGGAATGGTCGTCATATCTGTCGGTGAAATTCCTCAGGGAGCCGTTGTTGGGGTACTGTGCGGGAGCGCAAGTGGTCCCGGTGCTGAACACCAAAGCCTTCGAGAGATCCATACCGTCTGTGAGTCTGTCGGAGATGTCTGCCTTGTAGATCTTATCAGCGGCAGTAGCAAGGAATTTGGACTTTTCCGAGTCGGAAATGCGGACGAATTCCTTTTCCTTGACCTCAATACCGTTCTGGAAAATAACGTCTCCGTCACCGTATTTGCAATAGGTTATGGGAACTTCATCTGTTCCTGTGTCTTCCTTGGTAAGTCTTGCTGTGAGAGTACCGTAGTTACCTGCCTTGAAGGCAACAACAATTCCGTCCTTTGCACTCTTTTTAAGCTCGCGCACCTTCTTTACTGCGCCGTCGAAGGTCGCAAGCGGTTTGTCAAAGGTACCGGGATTAGAGTCAGAGCCGTCAACTGCCACGTATATGTCGGCATCGTCAACGAGGGGATAATCTTTTTCCGTATAGCCGTTGTACGTGGGGGTCTCATAAGCGAGAACGTAGGTGAACTTGTCTCCAGCCTCGTTGAAGCGCTTGATGATCGTCGCATACTCAGCGCGGGAAGCCTTGTCGGTGGGAGCAAGGAGGGCTTCACTTCCCGTGCCCTTACCGGTTATAAGCTTCGTGCCGACTACCCATTTATGGCGTCCGATGCCCATTTGGCCACGCTTCCGCTGTCAGGGAAGGAGCTTATATCGGCTGTGTTGGCAGTTGTATCAACGTGCTTGTAAGCCGCGTATCTTGCGAACATGGTTGCAAGCTCTGCACGGGTGATATGGTTGTCGGGAGAGAAGATTGGCTCGCCCCAGTCGTTATTACCGGTTCCGTTTACGATGCCGTTTTCATATGCCCAGGCAGCCGCAGTACTGTAGTACTTACCTTCGGCAACGTCAACAAACGAGTTGACGTAGTTTTCTTTGGGTGAACCGTCGTTGCGGTAGAGAACGGTTACGACCATTCCTCTTGAAAGGTTCATGTCGGGGGAGAACTTGGTGCCGTCACACGTGCCGTTCATAAGTCCCGTTTCGTATACGTACTTGATTGGTTCGTATGACCAGTTTTTCTTCACGTCGGTGAAGGGAAGCTCCGCTTCAGCCGCGGTGATGCCGACCGTGAGGACGGAAAGAAGCATCAGTGCGGCGAGAATGGCGGATAGGGTCTTCTTCATTTTCATGGATTGTCTCCTTTTCGGGGGATTTAGTATATGTACTATTTTATCATTTCGGTATATATTTGTCAACGGTTTTTGTATAGTTACACAATACAAATCTCCCCTGCCTGCGGCAGGGGAGAAGATGAGATCATTCAACAGATCCTATGTTATGTAAGCAATGTGTTTTTTTGTCGATATGCTTCGCTTCACTCAGCTCGATATATTCGCGGGGCGAATTCGATATAACCTTCCCTACGGTCGGTTTCGATATGATATAAATCCCTCGCTCACGCAGTGAGCATATCGAGTGCGCCAGCACATATCGAACGCGTTAGCGTATATCTCAAATCCC
>CAYYRY010000198.1:0-4035 GCA_964474245.1 uncultured Ruminococcus sp.
CGGATACCGAGCAAGACGACGGTTGTATTGAAAAATGTATGGGACATCTCCCGTGAAAGAAATATCCTATTTTTAATAATACAATGAAAATAAGCGTTTGTCAATATATATTTCAAGAAGTTTTTGGTTGTATGTATAAATATGTCGTCTTTTGAAGAATGCGGCAGTTTGTTTGACGTAAGAAATGGAACGCTAATAAGCCGCAGTACGGTGTATAACACACGTTCTGCGGCTTGGGCTGCGTACGTTTGTTATGTGCTCTGATACGGTATTTCTATGAGACCTCGCCTTTTATAACTCCTGCTGCCGCATCTGCAAAGATACGTCCTGCGCGGCAGGCTTCTTCAAGGCTGTTGGCGGCGGCACCGATCTCAACGATGAGAGAGCCCTTCGTATACTGTTCGTTGAAAGATGCGCTCCGCAGGTTGAGTGAACGCATTATCCCTCCGTTGATGTTCAGTGCAGATCTTTGAAGCTTCAGTGCGAAGATCAGGTTATCTTGCCACTCTGTGTGTGAGGAGCCGGCGTGGTCTGTGCCGATCACAAGCATGATCTGTGCTGTTTTGCCGCCGTCTGTCGTTATGGGGGAGGTGGGCTTCAGATTTACTCCTTCCGAGGTGATCATGGCATCGCGGTGAATATCGAATACGTAAGCTACGGAAGGATATTTTTCGGTTATGCGTGATATCTCCTTTGCGGCGAGATAATATGCGGAGTTGTAATCTTCTGCATCGAACATGGTCTCAAGGTGGATGACTCCTATGCCGTGCTCCCTGAGACGTGAGGCAACAGCCCTTCCGACGGCAACGACGTTTTTACCTGTGTCATAGGAACGGAAGGCTTCGTCGGAGGAATATGTGCGAGCGCCGTCGGGGAGATAGCTTTCCGTACCGTGGGTATGAAGTATCAGTACGGCAGGAGCGTTTTTGCCGTGCTTTGAGGTGATTTCTGAGGAGATGGGAGACTTAAGCTTTTCTCCGAACAGGGTCATGACGTCGGGTGCATACGGGGTCTCGTTGATGACGGAGAAAATATTATCCCCTGATACTGACAGGTCAACTTCTTTTACCGGGTACGTGATGCCGCCTTGAGGCGGGGGCGTATCCTCGGACACGCTTTCCTGTTCGGCTGCGCCGTGGTCTTCGCCTTCGGTGACGGTCTGGGAGGGTATCCTGACGAGGGGGACTCTTGCGTAAGTGCCGCTGAGGGTTGTTATTCCCGTGCCGAACACTTCGCTCAAAAGACGTTCGCTTATCGGAGTTTTAAACTGAGACAGTGTTCCCGACACGGCAACACCGTACACTATGACGGATATCAGCGCAAGGACGGTGCATATCAGCATAAGTATCAGGCGAAGCTTTTCGCCTTTCTTTTCATCTTCGTTTATTATGTGTATTTCCGGAGACGAATGCGAAGGGGACGAGGTGTCAGCGGTTTCCTGGTCGTATTCCTGCGTCGGAGGCGGTAATGCTTCATATTCGTCTGCATACGTAGGTGTTTTTTCTTTTTTCAAAGCTATCTTCCTTTCTTTTAGTAGGCTGTGAGGTAAATTATAATACTTATTTACTGATTAATATGCCGAAACCTGCGGAGAATCACCCTGAGACAGATATTTTTCGGATTTACTTTGCAGAAAGTTTGATAACTTTCGCTTGCGGTGTTTATTTTTTGATAAATTTATGATAGAATAATACAGGTTATGGCATTATACGAAAGCTTTCGTATAATACTCTCTATAAAGCTTTAAAGGGAAAAGAGGTGCGGCTTGAATATGATGTTAAGTGATACCATAGCGGCGATATCTACCCCGAGGGGAAAAGGAGGGATCGCCGTCATAAGGATCAGCGGCGCTGATACAGGAACAGTCGTTTCAAGGGTATTCTCCCCTGCGGGAGGCAAGGCTTTGTCTTCATATCTACCGCGCCGTGCTGTATACGGTACAATACACGATCCATCTGGAGATGAGATAGATACGGGTATCCTCACGGTGTATAAAGCTCCTTCCTCTTATACGGGAGAGGATATGGCTGAGCTGTCCTGCCACGGAGGTGTGTACGTTACCCGTACCGTGCTTTCCGCCGTGCTTTCGGCGGGTGCCAGAATGGCGGGACCCGGTGAGTTTACAAGGAGAGCATTCCTTGCAGGCAAGCTTACTCTTACCGAGGCTGAGGCCGTGGGGGAACTGCTTGATGCGGATACCGAGGATAAGATGCGCCTTGCGTCCTCTGCTCTCAGAGGAAAGCTTTCCGAAAGAATAGATTACGTCACAGATAAGCTGACAAGTGTTATGAGTGCCCTGTATGCGGCAATTGATTATCCCGAAGAGGATATCGGAGACGAGGGAGAGCGAGAGATAGGCGGAGTAATAGCTGACAGCGTTGCCGAGGTCAAAAAGCTTCTTGCCACTTACCGCAGGGGTAAGGCGGTCTCGGATGGAGTAAGGTGTGTTATCTGCGGAAGACCCAATGCAGGAAAAAGCTCCCTTTACAACCTGATCACGGGAGAAGAATCTGCCATAGTTACCGATATTGCCGGTACTACCCGTGACGTGCTGAGGGAGAGGGTATCCTTTGGAGGCGTTACGCTTGAACTGTGTGACACTGCGGGAATCAGAGAAACTGAGGATTCGGTTGAGAGTATAGGTGTTCGCAGAGCTGAGGCGGAAATGGAAAAGGCGGAGCTTCTCATAGGTGTGTTTGACTCAAGCTCGCCCCTTGGAGAGGATGAGAGAGGAATGATCTCTTCGTATCCTGCCGTGTCAAGAATTGCCGTTATTAATAAAAGTGATCTTGAAAGACGTATCGGAGAAGATGATATAAAATATATTGAAGAAAACCACGATACAGTGGTATATATGTCCTGCGAAACGGGAGACGGTCTTGATGAGCTGTCGGGTGCCGTGGGTGTTTTGTACGATGCAGGCTCCTGCGATATAGGACGTGACGCTGTAATATGGTCCGCAAGGCACGAGTCAACACTGAGACGTGCTCTTGAATATCTTGAGGCGGCACATACATCCCTTGATATGGGAGAGCCAGTTGATGCGGTATGTACTCTTTGTGAGGGTGCGCTGTCCGAGCTGTCTGAGACCGACGGACGGGGAGTGACCGAGGAGATAGTCGCCGGAATATTCTCGAAGTTCTGCGTGGGGAAATAACGCAGGAGATAAAAATAACTTTTGTACAGCCGCATTTGCGGCGGAATGGAGATAAATATGCCTATTAAAATACCGAAAAATCTGCCTGCACATGATGTTATGACAGAGGAAAATATATTCGTTATGGAAGAGGGAAGAGCTGCATCTCAGGATATTCGTCCTCTGCGCGTGGCGGTGCTCAATCTTATGCCCACCAAGATCACCACTGAGACCCAGATCATCCGTGTGCTTTCCAATACTCCCCTTCAGATAGATCTGACTCTTCTGACTATGGAGTCCCACAAGTCGCTCAACACTCCCGAGGAGCATATGAGTGCGTTCTACCGTAAGTTCAGCGACGTCAAGGATCAGAGATTTGACGGACTTATCATTACAGGTGCCCCCGTTGAAAACCTCGATTTCGGTGAGGTTGATTATTGGGATGAGCTTTGCGAGATCATGAAGTGGTCCAAAAAGAACGTTTATTCCACCCTTCACATTTGTTGGGCGGCACAGGCAGGGCTGTTCTACCACTACGGTGTGCCGAAGTACAAGCTTCCCGAGAAGATGTCCGGTGTATTTGCTCACAAAAATCTTGCCCCCGCACATCCTCTGCTTCGCGGTTTTGACGAGTGTTTCTCCGCGCCCCATTCCAGACATACCGAGGTAAGACGAGAGGATATTGAGGCTACGGGTAAGCTTGATATACTTGCAGAGTCCGAAGAGGCGGGTATCTATATCGTTGCTTCTAAGAAGAGACGTCTTCTCTACGTTACCGGTCACAGCGAATATGATGCGTGTACCCTTGCTCTTGAATATAAGCGTGACGTATCAAGAGGACTTGATCCAAAGGTTCCCCGTCATTATTTCCCCGATGACGACCCTGCCAAGACTCCCCT
>CAYYRY010000199.1:0-4011 GCA_964474245.1 uncultured Ruminococcus sp.
TGCACCTCTGTTGATGTTGCCTGTGGGGTTGAATACGCCCTCAGACTGACCGGTAACGATACCGTTCTGAGCTGCCCACTTAATAGCTGTGGTGAACCACTTGCCTTCAGCTACGTCGTTGAAGGGGTTCTCTTCAGCTACTTCGGGAGTACCGTATACAGCGCACTCGAGGTTGTAGAGCATCTGAGCCATCTGAGCTCTTGTTACAACAACCTTATGATCGAAGTTGCCGCTTCCGGTGTGGGACATAAGATCGTTCTCTACTACGTAAGCGATCTGTTCAGCCGCCCACTTCGGGAACGTATCTTGGTCCTTAATGTCGTCCATAGACGCTGCGCTTACAGATGTTGCGAGCATTGTTACTGCGATAACAACTGCGAAAAGCGCAAGAAGAATACGTTTCTTCATAAGTTTTTCTCCTCCATAAAGAAAATTTAGTAATTTTTCATTACCTGTCGGTAACTACAATAATAATACCACACAGTAATAAAAAAATCAATACCTAATTAATCTTTTTATTCTTTTTTTTAATAAAATCCGTGTTTATTTCTGTTCTTTTCCATCGGATTCTGTGTACATTTTCCACTATTTTCTTATTGAATTATCAACATTAAATATGCACAAATTAGCAAAGTAGCATTTTCAACAATTTTCCCGTTGTGGAATTGTTAAAAATGCTACTTTGACTTTTTCAGTGCTTTTCCTCCTTCAGACTAAGTTACCGATCTTATCAACAGCACCGTCACAGAACATCTCCCCATGCTCCTCAAGGACATAATAGAACGAGCTGTCACATCTGACGCCATTGTTTTCTGCGGCGTGGTATGTCTCCCTCACAAGAACAAGATAATATCGGCATTTGTCTTCGATCCTGTACGCAAAACTTTCCTCGTTGTACCCCGCAGCGCTCAGCGCCTTACAGGTTAGCAGGAGGTGACCCATTGAGCCAAACGAATATATTATGTATCCGCTGTCATATCTGCTTTCCCCTTTTCGTGCACCTTTACTGCTCTTTCTGTCGGAAGTCTCTTCGCGTTTTTTCTCCGTGTTCTCGTCGGACAGCTTTGTTACGAACATTTCACACCCGCCAAGGGCGTCGGGATAATACTGTACAAACACTCTGTCACCAACTGCATCAAAGCCACAGCGGGATCTCGCTTCCTTCAGTATATTTCTGAGTGCCGCGCCGTCGGGTACGCTCTTCCCCTCGTCTGTGGTAAATTCAAATCTTTGTACGTCTTCCGCAGACAACATGATCTTAAGCTTAGTCTGACTGATCCTGATCAGCTCCATGGTTAAGTTACGACCGGTCCTTTCGTTTTCGCTTGAGACGTATCTTTATCGAAACAGCGTCTCACTATTATTATAATCCTCACGGTGCGAAAATGTAACCCTCAAATTTGTGGTAATTACGTTATATGTTTTGACATTTGCCTATATTGTTCTCTGGCCGTAGCCCAAAGCAAACGGACGGCAAGCACAGCTTACCGCCCGTTCATTACCTTTGTTCAGTTGTCTTCAACTATATAGTAGCTGCCTGTGCCGTCCGTATCTGCGTACGCCATATAGTAACAGTAATACGGTGAAACGAATTTAAGACCCGCAATCTCTTCCGTAACGTACCTGACCGTAAGCCTTGCTGCCGCACAGTATGACTTATAATACTCACTTCCGCTGTATTTATCAAGCAGAAGCTTCATTGCCTCGGAATACGGCACTGTCGGTGAATACCCCACGCTTCGCAGAACCTTAGGGTAGTTTATTACGACCTTGCATACGTGGGTCTTCTCTGCAGGGTAAAAGATCATTCTGAACTCCGCCGATGCCACAGCATAGTTCAGCTCTGCATCAAAGACATTGTCCGCAGCCTCAGTTATCTTAAAACGGTATTCATAGCTTCCGTCGGCGTAATAACGGTAGGTCTCGCAGTTTATAATGACGTCATCAATTCCGAGAAATCTCACCGCAGAATCATAATACTGCATTGCACACATGGCTTCAAGTGCCCCCTCTTCGGTCATGTCCATGTAAGGCACGCCGGAGCCTGCGCCGCCAAGGGTGAGTGTATAATACAATTTTCCGTTTTCGCCGTCTGCGGCTATATATCTGCCGATCGTATCCGGCAGGATGTGTCGGTCACTTGTCATAAATACGGGAGATGTAAATCTGTCGTCGAAGCTTCCAATATCAAGATACCCTTCATTTCCGTACAGAAAGCGAACATACTCTTCGAGTGCAGTCTCCGCATCTACGGTTTCGCTTTCATTTATGATATATACGGGCAGCACCTCGGGAACAGTGGTATTTTCATCTATGAAGTAAAAGTCCCTAACGTCGAAATCTATGCTGTAATACAGCACGCGGTCGCCGCCTGATCCGTCAGGCTTGGTTACCGGGTGATCATTGAAATCAGGCTTGGTACTTGCAGAGTCGGTCCAAGCCGGTTCCTGCGGTACGTAAGCCGAAGACTCGGTATCGGTCACGTCAGTATCATCCTTAAAAGCAATTCCCGTGGTTTCTTCAGTCGAATTATCCCCCTCACCTTGCACGGCGGGGCGCCCCGGCATGGGCGGCAGGGGAATCTCTTCCGGTTCCGTCTCCGTATCGGAAGTAATGTCATCGGGTTCCGTCGTATCATCTGCTGGCTTCGTTGAAGGTCGCGTATTATCAATTGCAGAATCATCAGTTTCCGTGGCGACTTCACTCGCATATATAATCGTACCGGAACCACCACAATTCGTCACACTGTCAAACTGTGGGACCGTCGGGTCATTCGGTTCGTCCTGCGACGTGACAGTATCCGTATCGGGACTCACCGGATCATCCGAATCGGGAGTCACCAGAACGTCATTATCCTCTGCAAAGGATGTGTCATCCCCGGACACGGTATCGTCAACATCTCCTGCAGTTCCCGCAGGAATGTCGGAAAACCAAGTATCGACTACGGAATCTGAGGACGAATTAGATGTAGTCAAGTCCTCGCTGTCATGCTCTTGGGTAGTGTTCGGATAAGTTGACGGGGCGTCGGAGGTGACATCAGTTTCGTTAAAGCTGCTTGAGGAAAAGACATTGCTGTCCGTTGTCACCTCGTCCGTTACAGAGGGAGGAGTATTCGGTTTTTCGGAGCTTCCTGCGCCGATGAACCATGCTCCGCTGCCAAACAGCACCGCAAATGCGACAGAACACAGGGCAACTGCGGCTTTTTTAGAGTTTTCTTCCTATTTATTATATAAGCGTCACGGCGGCGAAGTGCTTCCCCGGCAATTTCCCTATAGTTCTTCATAAGCTATCCCATCCTTTTCCAGTTCTGTCTTCAAAGCTTTTTTCGCTCTGTATGACAAATTTTCAAATCCGTGCTTCGTTTTCTTCATGATACGTGCAGCCTCGGCATTTGAAAAGCCTTCTATGTACGTCAGCCACAGCGCCTGGGCGTATTCCTGCTTCAGATTTTTTATCCACTCCCTTACCCTCATTTGAAGTTCACTTTTAAGATAGTCGTCTTCGATGGTTCTCTCGTCAGCCAGGTACATCTGTACCTCGTGGAGGTCAACCACCGCGCCGGTGTGCTTTCGCATATGGTCCAAGGCAAGATTCCTTCCTATGGTATATAGCCATGTTTTAAAGGCGGATCTGCCGAAAAAACGAGGTTTTCTTATGGCAAGGCGCGTGAAGGTATCCTGCACGACGTCTTCCGCATCGTGTAGTTTCCTACGATACTATTGACATAAAGGAGAAGTCCGTCTTTGTAGTCGCGGACTATCTCGTAAAAGCCTTCGTCTTCTCCGTCAAGGAAACGGCGGTAGCTACTTGCACCGTTGTCCATTCGATTTCTCCTCCGGTATTTACCGATTCACCTATTAGACGGAAAAAGCATCCTGCATCTCCCGCGTTTTTCTGATATTTTTAAAATTATTATATCATTTTCATTTAATTAAGTCAACGCACAAGGCTGTTATGCAAGCGAAATCGAGTAGGAGGCTGACCATTAGTTGATCAGCCGACCTCTCACAC
>CAYYRY010000200.1:0-3939 GCA_964474245.1 uncultured Ruminococcus sp.
AAAACAGACCGAAGACCGATCGCGAGTGATAGGCTTCGGTCTGTTTTGATTAACTATCTTTTGCATATTATCGCTTTTAAATCAGGTAAAAACAATATGTCTGTTATTTTCCTAAGCGGAAAATATCTATAGCTAATGAATCTCAAGCCACCATAAGCACAATCAACAAAAACGGCAAAGCACAATTGTAACAGTAACCAAACTTATATAGTCCATCTTGACTGAATTTCCAAATTATGATATAATTTTGGTGCGGTATAATGTAAAATTATATTATACCTTAATATCAAAACACAATAGAAAGCAGGTGATATGGGTGGCTAATATGGAAAACGCTTCACATAAGAATATTCGTTTTTCAACAATAAAGGAGTCAAGATATGTCAAGAACTCTTACAAAATGGCTCGCCGTCATAGTATCGCTTGCTTGTTTGATTAGTTCAATACATATAACGATTGTGACCGCGGCGATAGACCTTAATACCGAAGAAACAATTCAACCTTCGAAAAATTCAGAAACCGAAAGTGCTACCGAATCGGTATCAGAAAGTACCGATAATACACAGTACGAAGAGACACCTTACGTTATAGGTGAGGACACGTCTCTCCGTAAAGAGAACGAGAAGCACTTCCGAATGAGTGACGGCTCTTACATCGCAGCAGTCTACCCTGAGCCCGTGCATTATATGGAAGATGGCGAGTGGAGTGATATCGACAACACACTTACACTCACCGATGAAGGCTACCAAAACACAAAAGGAGCCTTTTCCGTAACCTTCGGTGACGGCTCAACGGACGTACTCTATACACTCACGGAAGGAGAACACAGCGTAAAGCTCATCCTTCTGCGTCCGAGCACAGGAAGCATAACTGCAGGAAGCATCAGCCTCAGAGCTCCCGAGAATCAAAGCGGTGAGAGCTTCGACGTTATGAGCTCACGGGGCCGTGTCGAGGCGCTTCTGAAAGAGAATCCCGACGCAAGCGAGGACGAGGTAAAGGCTGCGATAGATGAGCAGAACGAAGAGAATCTACGCCAGCGCGAGTATATGCTTCGTCCGAGAAAGCTCAGCTCATCCATAGAATACACGGCCATTTTGGGCGACATTGATTTCGAATACATCGTAACACCCACGTCAGTCAAGGAGAATATCATCCTTGCCGATGCGAATGCCGGAAACGAGTTCGGCTTCATCCTTGATACGGACCTTACTCCGTACCTGAACGAGGACGGAAGTATTGATCTTCTTGATGGAGAAGACATAGTATTCTCCATGCCCGCGCCGTATATGTACGATGCTGTGGGAGAGATCAGCTATGACGTTGGCTATGCGATTACCACTATAAAGGGACAGACGTTCCTTACGGTTACGGCTGATGCCGATTGGATAGACGATCCCGCGAGAGTGTTTCCGGTTACGGTGGATCCTACGGTGTCATCCGGAAAAACAAGTGTTGATGATTGGAATATCACTACAAATTACGCTAATAGCACATCACATACCGGAAACTCATCATCAGATCTCTGGTACACCGGATATGATCCCGAGAACGGTGAGTATCGTTCTTATCTCAAGGTGAATTACCTTCCCGAAATTCCGTACAATTGCAAATTCAATAGTGCTGAGATCGGATTGTATTTATATCCTAATACAACGCAAGAGGGATATATAAGCGGTTTCACAGGTGAAGAAACTACGGAATATCTTCTCACGGTTCAAAAGGTTGTTACTTCTTGGCGATCTGATGAAATGGGAGCTTCTCCTTTAATTGATTATAAAAAGATTTCCCAGTCAGATGCGGACAGTTTAATTTCATTCGATATAACTAACGCTGCTAAAGAATGGTATGCAGATTCAACGACTAACAAAGGGCTTCTGTTTTTCTCTTCATTGCCGGATGGATCAAGCATGTCCGATGATTGCTATGCGACAGGTGTTTTCAGGGGATATGTAAACACTGTGAATACAAGCGATTCCAACGCTATTGTAAACCGACCTGTGTTTGTTGTCTCCTATCGGAATTATTCCGGTGTTGAAAGCTATTATTCATATCAGACCGCAGGTGCAGGCAGAGCCGGAACTGCAAGCATTAGCCACTACACGGGCTATCTCAACCTCATACGTACCATCGTTGACGGCACAGGATTTAATCTGTCGTACGTGTACAACTCATCGTACGGAGACTTGCTTTTCAGCAAGGACCAACCAAGTACCGAAACGGCTGTATACAACACTGTGGACTATACACAAATGAGATCACATAAAGGCTGGAGACTTAATGTCCAACAAAGTGTTGTTGAGAAATCCTTGCGTGCATATATCGACGGTGTTTCAACAACGGAAACACAGCTCGTTTATTCCGATGGAGACGGTACCGAACACTATTTCAGATTGAACAGTGAAACCAACCTCTACGAGGATGAGGACGGCCTCAATCTGACGATTGAAAAAAGCGGCACCACCTACACCATGAAGGACGAGAAGAATAATCAGAAGATATTCCGAAACGGATATCTTTCTGAGATCGTCGATACAAACGGCAACAGAGTGGTCATGCTGTACGATACGGATACTTATTCTTCCACAGGAACCGCGTGGCATCCCAAAGCTTCGGCCACACAGCTAAAGAAGATTATATATATCCCCGACATGGATAAAGACAATCCGATAACCGTGGCGACCTTGACTTATGACAGCACCACGAAGCTTTTAACATCAGTCACAAACCGTGCGGGAGAAGTAACTACTTTCGGTACATCCGAAAACTGTCTCACGTCCATTAAGGATAATGATGACGTATACAGCTACTATATGTACACGGCTACCTATAAGCGGATGTGCATGGCATATGACTCAGAGGCAGATTACGGATTGTCATTTACTTATTACTCAGACAGCCCCAACATGGTGTACCATATCAGAGATTTCACAACCGATACACCTTACACCGAAAGCACGTGGGTCATTCAAAACAAGATAATGACTAACGTCACAGGAAATACCACCCGTATCCGCCACAATGGAGGCGATAACGTTATCGGCGGCGGTGATGACGTTATCACAACCTACGTATTTGATAGCTACGGCAGAACAGTTACGTCAAGAAGTGAAGACAACAACGGAAACACGATTGGAGTATCGGGTGGTGCGTATACCGTTAATACCGATACGGATGAAAAGAATAACAAGCTGACAAAGCAGGGCGGTTCGGGTGCCATAGCACAGGACCTGCTCCTTGACAGCGGATTTGAAAACGGTGGCACGTGGGAGGATTCAAGAGCGAATACTTCTTCGTATAACGCCTATATCAATACATTGCAAGCACACACCGGAGCAAAATCATATATTCTTACGTCTACAGCTTACGACGGATGGGTCGGAATAAATAAAACAGTATATCTTCCGTCGGCAGGCACTTACACGCTTTCTGCTTATGTGAAATCAACAACCATGAACGTCTCAACAACCGAGGGATATGGTGTCAGAGCATCAATCAGAAGCGTATCCGACGAGGTTCTCTCTGCCGGCAGGAGAATAATCACCGTTACAGCACCTGAGATTGATAACGGATGGACCAAGCTTTCCTGTACCTACACAAGTCCTACTGCTGGGAACGTTGTTGCGGCGTTTATATTCTCGGGTACTTACGGTACCGTTTATATAGACGACGTTCAGCTTGAAAAAAACGAGGCGCCAAGCCCGTATAATATCCTTGAAAACGGCAGCTTCACCTCCGGATATTCAAGCTATTGGACAGATTCATTCTACGCATATAACGCATCTGTTACTCAGTATGACGGTACAACAGGAAACGTCCTTCAGCTTTCAGGGGCACCCTCAAGGAATGCTCTCGCATCACAGGTCGTACATACCAACCTTCCCGGGACGGAAACGTACATACTGTCCGGATGGGGAAAAGCGACCTCGGTCAAGACGGATA
>CAYYRY010000201.1:0-3918 GCA_964474245.1 uncultured Ruminococcus sp.
AGAAGCTCATGCCCATCAAGGACAGAGTTATCACCTACAACGAGAGCGAGATCGAACATATCGAGCGCTCCAAGAAGGGGCTTTAATTCAGTATAATCATAGGGGCATACATATTATTTGTGTATGCCCCTGTGGCTTGTTTAACCAACAAAATCAATAATGACATTATAAAAAGGAATCATATTTATGAAGATCACAAGATTATTGTCTCTGATCCTCGCTGTAATGATGATCATTTCCGTTGCAGTAGCAGGTGTTTCAGCAGACGACGAAACTCTCCCTTACAGCGACGTTAAGGTTGGATCATGGAGTTACGATTCCATCGTATACGTTTACGAAAACGGACTCATGAACGGCACAGGAGGCGAGAGCTTCAGTCCCAAGACACCCCTCACCCGTTCAATGGTCGTTACCGTTCTTTACAGACTTGAAGGTTCTCCCAGAGTAGTCTTCAAGGACCATTTCATTGACGTAGCAGACAGAAAATTCTATTCAGAAGCCGTTACCTGGGCGAAGGAAAAAGGCATTGTAAACGCAACCTCCGTCAATGATTGGGGCGAGGAATGGTTCTCTCCCGACCGCAATATTACCCGCCAGGAGCTGGCTACACTGTTTGTACGCTATGCTCAGTATAAGTACGTAAATACAGACAGTAACGTATCTCTTGATAAGTTCAAGGATGCGTCAGACGTAGCAAAATGGGCGTCAGGTGCCATGAAGTGGGCAAACGAAACGGGACTTATCAAGGGTACCGGAAACGGAGACACACTCTCTCCCAAGGGTGAGGCTACCCGTGAGCAGTTTGCTACCATCATTCACCGCTTCTGCGATGCTGAGTTTGAGTACATTCACCACTTCTCAGAGCCTAAGCCCCTCAGCACCTATACGGTGCCCGACTACCCCTTGGTTGAGGATGCTGATATCTACGTTGCAGTAGACGGAAACGATAACAACCCCGGTACAAAGGACAAGCCTCTTGCAACCCTTGAGGGTGCAAAGAAGAAGGTTGACGAGATATGGGAAAGTGCCAAGGACGGGGTCAAAGTAGCGTTCATGGCAGGTAACTACGGTTCGCTCAATAACGTTGTCTTTGAGGAAAAGGACGGAGGCAGCGCTGAAAAACCCATTACTTATTGCGCATACGGCGACGGCGACGTTGTATTTTCCAATGGTATCCTCATTCCCCAGAGTGAATTCAAACCCATTGATGAATCTGAGAAGAAGCTTTTCACTGCTGAGGCTCAGGCGTTGATCTATAAGGCGGATCTGAAGGGCAAGATAGATGAGTTTGGCTTCAACACCCGCGTTTTCACACAGACAGGCGTTGCAACTGAAGCAAGAGAGCCTAACGGAAGATATTACTCCAACGTAACTACGACCGTGGACGATCACGCCAGCATTCAGTTTCAGCAGTATCTTCCCGGAGTTGTTGCAAAGTACTCTACTTTCGAAGGGATGAAGGTTACGGGATTCCTCCGTACAGGCTGGCTCATTGACGTATTCCCCGTAAAATCATACGATCCCGAGACCGGAATCCTTACTTTCGATTTTGAAAACGCTCCCTTCGATAACGGTTATTCTCTTGATACGTTCCCGCTTATGTTTGAGGGAAGAACCGACGACATGATCTTCTTCAGCAATATTCCCGATTTTCTTGATGCCAATAATGAGTTCTGGTTTGATAACAAAACGTCTACTCTTTACGTATACAATCCTAAGGGTGACTACGCCGTTGACAAGGGTGGAACTTTCATGACCGTCAACAAGGGTGCTGAATACCTCAGCTTTGTAGGCCTTGAGTTCAATACCACCTCCTCCAATGCAATCGTGGTTGCGGCTGATCACTTCACCATCGATATGTGTACTATCTGTAATGTTGGCGGACGTGCGGCTGTAAATGCTTCCTCAGGTGTTACAAACTTCACCGTAAGAAACAGTGAGCTTTATAACTTCGTTGACACAGGTATTCTTCTTGATACCAACCTCAACATCAGAGAGCTTAAGTCCGGTAATAACGTCATCGAGAATAACTACTTCCATGACTTTACACTCCCTCAGTACTTCTCCAGCGGTATCGAAGTAACCAACGACGTTGGAACTAAGATCGCTCACAACTACTTCTATCAGGGCGGTCACGGCGGTATCCGTTATAACAGCTGTATCGATCTTGTTATTGAGTACAACGTGTTCGATAACATCATGACTAAGACTCAGGACTTCGGTGCTGTTTACACCTATCACAGCACGACCACACGCTCAAATCACATCCGTTACAATATCTTCAAGAATATCCCCGTATACGCCATCTACCTTGACAACGACACCTGCGGTCAGAAGGTATACGGAAATATATTCTATGAAACTCTCTTTGCCATAGTTCAGAACGGCGGACGCGAAAACGAGATCCACGATAACGTATTCCTTCCGGAGGGCGGTATCATTTCGTCAAATACAGGCTTCTACGAATATATTGTACAAGGTAATCCCGATGAGATCGTAAATACCGAATACTATCAGAGATACGTAAACAGCAAGCCGAAGGAAGGCGATCCCATGTATGAGGAATGGTTAGCACGCTGGCCCGAGCTTTACAGCTTCAATATCGATCTCGAAAAGCTTGGCGACCCCGAGTGTCTCTTTACCACACTCACTTATCTGTCAGATAACGTATCCTTCGGTTATGATATCAACGATGCAGCAATGATCCAAAAATTCGGCGTCGATAAAAATAACCGCAACCTTCCCGTAGATGAGAATCCCTTCTTCGTAAATCCATCAATTGGCGACTACTCCGTCAAGGATGGCGCGGACTTCTTCGATATTCCTTTTGAGAAGATCGGCAGATATTGATCCTTATCATTTACTGACATAGCCTGAATAAGTATTAAGCGGCACACCCGAAACTGATACGTTCGTTTCGGGTGTGCCGTTGTTATTGCAGGACTATTATATATTATAAACAAATAGTAACGTACACAATTGTTTATTACGCTGAAAATAAGTTACACCTATTGACAAAACCATTCTACTACCGTAGAATATAATAGTACTACAAATGTAGAATGCATCTACAGGAAAGGACGGAACGTTATGGAATATAAGCTTACGGATACCGAGCTGACTGTTATGAACATCATATGGGACGGCGGAGAGGTGAAGGCAATTGACGTGGCAAGGCAGGCAGGCGTGGAGAAGGGGTGGAAGAAGAACACCGTATATACCATGCTCTCACGCCTTATTGATAAGGGGATAGTTGAAAGACGCGAGCCGGGATTTGTGTGCGTTCCCCTGATTGACCGTGAGACGGTCAGCCGTGCGGAAGGCGTTGGCGTGGTGGATAAGTTTTTCGAGGGTTCACTCAGCCTCTTTGCAAGGGCATTCGTCAGAGAAAAGAAGCTGACGGAGGCTGATATCGAGGAGCTGAAGCGGATCATCGAGGAGAATAAGTAAGGTATTTTAGAGGTGGAAACGTGACGGAAATGATATTTAAAGCGGTGCTCGAAATGTCTCTTACTGCATCGGTGCTTGCTGCAGCGGTGATGGCGGCAAGATCTGCAGGGCAAAGACTGTTTACGGGGCGGATATTGGTGCTGTTGTGGATAGCGGTGATAGTGAAGCTGATAGTGCCGTACAGTATGCCGTCATACGTCAGCGTTTATAATCTGCTTGATACAGAGGCGGCGTATGAATCCCTTGAACAGATGGGCGACAAAGGTTCGGACGCCCATGATAAGAATGAAATATTATCGGGCACGGTACAAAACGGTACAGTCGGAACGTATGAAGAAGAGACACCTGTTGGTGACGGGAGCTTTGCGGGGGACGTAAACTCAAATGACGGCGAGCTGTCGCAGGGACCTGACGGCATGGATGCGACGGTTGGTGATGGAGTCGGGGACGTCACACCTGAGGCAGAAC
>CAYYRY010000202.1:0-3912 GCA_964474245.1 uncultured Ruminococcus sp.
GTGGGATAAAGAAGCGATCCCCTGTGACGTAGCGGCTGAGATCGGTACGAGAAAAGTAATATCCGAGCACTCCACAGTCGGACTTATCGTCACCAGCGACGGAACCATAGAAGATATACCGAGACAAAACTACGTAGAAGCAGAGTCACGTGCGGTAAAAGAGCTGCGCGACATCGGCAAGCCATTTGCGATAGTACTGAATTCTTCAAATCCGGACTCTGAACGTGCAGAAGCATTGGCTCTGGAGCTTGAGAAAGAATATAACGCACCTGTTGCTCTTTTAAACTGTCAGGATCTGAACAAAAATGATATTGAAGGAATAATGAATCTGATCATCACGGAATTCCCCCTCAAAGAAATAACCGTAAATCTCCCCGACTGGACAGCAGCAATAGATAAAGATCACCCGATAAGAAAGGTGATAGCAGAGGCTATTTTCTCCGCTGTCAGGTCAACTGCAAAAATCGGAGATGTTAAAGAATTCAGAAATAAGATTTCCGATAAGCTGACCGGCGAGCTTATCGGAGGTGAATGCTTTTTAGATGAAATGGATCTGGGCACAGGGAGGGCGTCACTGTCACTTAAGCTAAGCGACAGGCTATTCTACAAGACCGTCAAAGAGCTTACCGGAATAGAGATAGCAAGCGAAAAAGAGATGCTGAAAAACCTGATAATCCTTTCAAAAATAAAAAAAGAATATGACAGATTTTCCGACGCAATAAACGAAGTCGGTGAAAAAGGATACGGCATAGTATTGCCGGAAATGGAAGACATGACGCTGGCTGAGCCGGAGATAATCAAGCAAGCGGGGGGATACGGTGTACGCCTGAAGGCATCCGCACCGTCAATTCACATGATTCGCGCCGACATAGAGACCGAGCTGAATCCAATTGTCGGCACTGAAGAACAATCTGAAGAGCTTGCAAGATCACTTCTTTCGGAATTTGACGGAGATCCGGGTGAGCTTTGGAACACAAATCTTTTCGGTCGCTCAATTTACGAGCTTGTCAATGACGGATTACACGCAAAGCTTGAGCATATGCCCGAAGATGCAAGAGAGCGCTTCGGAGAAACGCTGTCAAAGGTAATCAACGAAGGTGCCTCAGGGCTTATATGCATTCTGCTGTAAGTTGACATACGGAAAACCGAATAAAGTAAATAAAAACTCCCCGACCTGTCAACCCGGTCGGGGAGTTAAAACTGGTTATCCATTGGCTATTCTCCTATTAACTGTTAGATTTTTTCTGAACTCTTGTTTCGGTTTTCTTACTTAAACCCTCTCAGTTTCGTTTCGGTTTATCCGTTTGCATTTTTATAATGACTTACTATTTTCGGTTTCTTATTCCGACTTTTTATGAACTCTTATACTGAATTCTTATGTTTTCATTCAAAACTTACTTTACACCGAAAGCGAACCGATTTGAAGTTTTGGATCGTTAATGCGGAATTTTCTTATATATTACTTATACATAATCAACGACAGCTAAAAATATTTTTTGTTTTAAGGTAATGAAAAATTCGTTTAAATTCTCTCGTTCAATTTATCGGTAAATTGCCTGAAATACTGTCTTTTGATCATTTACGGTTACTCAAATCACCTTTGAGCTATTCCGACATTTTATCACAAATCATACCGATACGGTCTGTAGTTTAAGCTTTTAGCTTAATCATTCATTGGTCTGAACCTCTTTCGCAATATTTGATTTATTATATATCTTATCTGTTCATTGGTCCGTACCTGTTTCCGGCTTGATTTTTTAATACTTACTGAATTTTCTAAAGTTCACTTGAATCCGTATTTTATCTGTTCATTGGTCTGTACCTGTTTTGATTCCGATCATATCAGATTATTGCACGATACTTGAAATTAAAATATCATTTGTTCATTGGTCTGTACCTGTTTCGGAATATGTTTCTTGTAAGACTGCCGATTTTGAATTTCAGGTGTTCATTGGAGTATACCCCGGTTTCTCAGATTTTGGCTGTTTTAAAGTTTTTCACGTTTCTCATTGGCGTATATCCTTTCATACGATACTGCGAAAAACCTGCCTTGATCTATTTAAAATCTTCGTTATTTTGTTAATATGTCAATTGGTGCGGACTCTGAGATCATCCCGTTTTCTGCTTTTCAAATCCATCTCAATTTTTATTACAAATTCATTATTTCGGAATGAAGACCGTACTGAGGTATTTTGATAAGTGTTATTTACGGTTAACTTTGCAGGGTCACAACCGCTTCCTTAGAAGAATTGCGGTGTCATCCGTTATTCGTTTTATCATCGAACACGGGCTTCTGTCTGAGATATGTCGGACCTTAAACCATTTTCTTCATCAGTCTTATTATACATTGAAGTCTTTGAGCATTTTCTGCCTCGGTCGTATTCACCCCGGCTTATTATTTCCGAATGGGTTTATCTTCCCCAAACCGGATTCTCGCCGCGGTTTTGTTTACCTTACTGAATTGACTCTGCTAATACAAACTTTTTCGTGTTTGTTAAGATTCAGGTTTCCGCTAAGCTTTTACCGTGTTTCTTAAGATGATGTCCGTTTCGCTTGACCTTCTGCAAACATTTCTTTTTGAGACTATTGCCTCTCACGATAAGCTTGCAGGTATAAAAAGGGCGACACACCGGCTTCTGTCAACTCTGCCTGCGTGTCGCATCATGAAATACGCTTTATCGGATACGTCGGAACCGAAGATCTGCTTAAATTCCGATCATGTGCAACACGCGGTTTAAAGCTTCTGAAAATCATGTCCGACACCTCCTTTTAGTTTTACAATTAATTCTAAGCTCTGCTTATCTTTAACTGTTTTCTTTCTTGTGTCTATATTATAGCACACATTGTGCTGATTGTCAATAGCAATTTTAATAATTTCACAAAAATCTTTTACTTGCATACTTCTGTTGTTTCATTTGTGTGTATTACAC
The DNA here is from genome assembly GCA_964474245.1 of uncultured Ruminococcus sp. Classification (GTDB taxonomy): domain Bacteria; phylum Bacillota; class Clostridia; order Oscillospirales; family CAG-272; genus RUG11130. The sequence goes on from CAYYRY010000202.1 coordinate 2,931, forward strand.
AATTACAGTTATTCCGTTTTGTGCATTTCATCTTGTGCATTATAACCCTTTTATGTTGAATGTTTTGAAGAACATTTTATCAATGTTCACCTGATAAATATTTTTTTCTTTTTTTCGTCAAAACTCTTTATATTTCCCGCTAAATGTGTTAAAATAAATATGATTTTGTTATTTTATCAATACTATTTGAAAGGAAACGCGTATTATGAATTTTTTTGATGAACTTAAAAAATACGATGCTGAGGTGGCAGCAGCATGCGACTCCGAGCTGAAGCGTCAGCAGCATAACATTGAGCTTATCGCTTCCGAAAATATTGTATCCAAGGCAGTGCTTCTCGCTGCAGGCACTCCCCTCACCAATAAATATGCTGAAGGTCTTCCGGGCAAGCGCTATTATGGCGGTTGCGAATGTGTTGACGTTGTCGAAAACATTGCAAGAGAAAGAGCCAAGAAGCTCTTCGGTGCCGAGCACGCAAACGTTCAGCCCCACAGCGGCGCCAATGCAAACCTTGCGGTTTTCTTTGCTCTTGTAAACCCCGGTGATACGGTCATGGGTCTCAATCTTGCTCACGGAGGACACCTTTCTCACGGTTCTCCCGTAAACATTTCCGGTAAGTATTTCAACATTGGTCCCTACAGTGTTGACGACGATAGTGAAATACTCGACTATGACAAGATCCGCGAGATCGCTCTTGAGTGCCATCCCAAAATGATCATTGCCGGTGCCAGCGCTTACTCAAGAATCATTGATTTCGCACGTATCCGCGAGATTGCAGACGAAGTAGGTGCTTATCTTATGGTAGACATGGCCCACATTGCAGGACTTGTTGCCGCAGGTGTTCATCCCAGCCCCGTCCCTCATGCTCATGTTGTTACTACAACTACACATAAAACTCTCCGCGGTCCCAGAGGAGGTCTTATCCTCTGCACAGCAGAGCTTGCCCAGAAGATCGATAAGGCTGTATTCCCCGGAACACAGGGC
>CAYYRY010000203.1:0-3909 GCA_964474245.1 uncultured Ruminococcus sp.
GCTGACGGCATCAGGGGGGCCCTTCTTCGGAATGAGCTTTGATGATATGCGCGTCGTCACTCCCGAGCGTGCCCTTGCTCATCCCACGTGGAAAATGGGTCCTAAGATAACAATAGATTCCGCAACTCTCATGAATAAGGGCTTTGAGGTAATGGAGGCTGTTCGTCTTTTCGGTGTAACTCCGGATAAAGTCGAAGTTCTCGTTCACCGTCAGAGTATAATTCATTCCATGGTGGAATATATTGATAACAGTATCATCGCACAGCTTGCCGCGCCTGATATGCGTTCATGTATAAGATATGCGTTGTCATACCCCGAGAGAGCCGTCGCTCCTTACGGTAAGCTTGACTTTGCCGCCATCGGAAGCCTTACCTTTGCCGCCCCCGACACGGAGGCGTTTCCCCTTCTAAAGGTGGCTTACGAGGCTATAGAGGCAGACGGCATTATGCCCGCATCCCTTATCTCAGCTGATGAAGCCGCAGTTGCTGCTTTCCTTAGCGGTAAGATCGGCTTCTGTGATATAGTTGACGTTGTCCGCCGTACCCTTGACGTAATATATCAGGGAAAGGTAGAGTCTCCTGAGGACGTATACGAGGCGGTCAGCAGAGCACGTATAGCGGCTGAGGGTATTATTGCAGGCATGGTTTGACATTTATTCCCTTGGTTTTGAAAGGATGTGTGGGTCATAAGCATTTTATCAGTAATACTTGCAATATTCATTTTCGGTCTGCTCATTTTCGTTCATGAAGGAGGACATTTCTTCTTCGCAAGACTTTTCGGTGTTACCGTAAATGAGTTTGCCATCGGCATGGGACCAAAGATATTTTCACGTAAATCGGAAAAATCAGGCATCGTTTACTCTCTGCGTCTTTTACCCTTCGGAGGATTTGTTTCCATGGCAGGTGAGGACGATGAGAGTGATGATGAAAATGCTTTTTATAAAAAGGCTGTCTGGAAGCGTATTATAATTACCGCAGCCGGAGCCACAGTAAATATTCTCATCGGCATTATCGTAATGTCAGTCCTCGTTTTTTCATCAGACGTTATAGCATCCAATGTTGTGGCTGAGTTTGTTGAGCCTGAGGAGGGTGTCGTTTCTACCGGAGAGCAGGGACTTATGGTCAACGATGAGATCACTCATATAAACGGAACGAGAGTGTATATTTACAGCGATCTTCATTATGAGATATCCCGTCAGGGCATTGAGCCTGTTGACATTACTGTGCTTCGTGACGGTGAAGCAATAGTTATAGAGGACGTTACGTTTCCGGTCAACACAGAATCGGGTACTTCATTCGGTATGCGTGACTTCAAGGTATACAGAGAAGAAAAAACTTTTCTGACTCTCACGAAGCACGCCGCCGTCCGCAGCTATTCTACGATAAAAATGGTGTATGATTCGGTGTATGACCTTATAACAGGTCGCTACGGTGTTGAAAGTGTTTCCGGCCCCGTAGGTGTAACTGAGGCTTTGAGTGAAGCGGCTTCATCAAGGTTTTCCGATTTCATTTACCTTGCGGCTTTTCTCAGTATAAACTTAGGCGTTATGAATCTTCTACCTTTTCCTGCACTTGACGGAGGCAGGATTGTATTCCAGCTAATCGAGCTGATATTCCGCCGTCCTGTTCCCGTTAAGGTTGAGGGATTTGTGAATTTCGTGGGTCTTGCCTTCCTTATGCTGCTTATAGTTGTTGTGACGTGCAAGGACATTGCGGGATTCTTTATTTGAGCAGTCTGATATTTATAATCTTTAATAATTACGGTTTCAGCTGCCTGAGGGCGGCTGAAATTTTAGGGATATCTTTCTCGGCTTGGAAGATATCGGTCAAGCTAAATGTTCGAAAGGATGGATCAATATGGAAAGACGTAAAACCAGAGAGGTCAGAGTCGGAAGTATTATAATTGGCGGAAATTCCCGAATACCTGTACAGTCCATGACCAATATTTCAGCAGGAGATTTTGAAGGTACAACACATCAGCTTCTGCGACTTCAGAGGGCAGGATGTGATATAGCACGTATTGCTGTACCGGAGGAAAAAATTGCAGAGGTATTTACCTATGCAAAGGGGCTGGGTGTAACAATGCCCCTTGTTGCCGATATTCACTTCGACTATAAGATCGCCCTTGCCGCCCTGAGATCCGGTGCCGATAAGATACGCATTAATCCGGGGAATATCGGTGAGGCTTGGAAGGTACGCGAGGTAGCTGACGCTTGTAAGAGTGAAGGCGTTCCCATCAGAATTGGTGTAAACGGAGGTTCACTTGAAAAGTCCCTCCTTGAGAAGTACGGTTCACCTACAGCAGAAGCCATCGCCGAATCCGCCATATCTCAGGCAGAGATACTTGAAAACGCAGGCTTTTCTGATATCGTAATTTCTATCAAATCCTCCGACGTTAATAAGATGGTGAGAGCATCTGAGCTTGTTGCCTCCCAGAGTGACTATCCCCTCCACCTCGGAGTTACAGAGGCGGGAGATGCCTTCAGCGGTCTCGTAAAGAACGCCGCAGGTATAGGATCTCTTCTGACCCACGGTATCGGTGACACCATAAGAGTTTCTCTTACTGCCGATCCCACAGAAGAGATCAGAGCAGGCAGGGAAATACTGCGTGCAGTCGGAAGATGGGACAGAGGCGGCGTAAACATCATTTCATGCCCTACCTGCGGCAGAACAAAGGTTGAGCTTATCTCTCTCGTCGGTCATCTCAGAGAAGCCATACGTGACATAGATACAAAGGGTAAGAGTGTTAACGTAGCAGTTATGGGATGCGTAGTTAACGGTCCCGGTGAAGCAAGAGAAGCAGATTTCGGTGTAGCTGGCGGTGACGGCTTCGGCGTACTCTTCAGAAAAGGTGTTCCCGAGGGACGCATTGAAGAAGCACAGATAGTTCCGACTCTTGTTAAGAATATTCTCGATTTCATAGGCTGATGATCAGTTTAAAATGTTCAATTCGGTTGCTTCCGTTAGGATTTAATGAAAAGTCAAAACCACTAAATCACAGTATATCACAAAGAAAGTGAGGATCTATGGTACAAGACACACGTAAAACGATGTACGAGCGTTTCGGCAGATTTGTGCCGGGAGGGATCCATAAGGAAATATTTGATCTTGCAAAGATAGATTCGTTGAAGCTTGATAAGGAACGTCATATGATGGAATTGAGGATATCACTTCCGCGTCTATTCAGCAAAAACGATATTTATTCTCTTGAAGCAGCTCTGGCGGAAACCTACGGCCTGAATCTTGTAAGAATACTTACAAAGTATCCGTCAAGCTGTTTTTGCAAGGAATATCTGCCGGATATCATTATGGAGGCGGCAAGGGTCGGCGTTGTCATCAACGGATTCTTCCGTGAAATGGAAACGGTGGTAAACGGTCACGACGTACATATATCAATCCCGTTTAATCAGGGCGGTATCGACTTACTTGATACTGCACAGACTGCGGATGTTATTTCACATATCCTGTCAAGCGAATTCGGAGAAAACTTTGAAGTGACCATTGATAAGACAGAGAATGCTGACGAAAGATATGCAGATTTTATGAATCGTCAGCAAAATGAACTGAAAGACAGGATGAAGCTTGCAGCAGAGGCTGAAGAAAGACGTGCTGCAGCCGCGGCAGCAGTAAGCTCAGGGAAGGAGCAAACTCCTGCGATCCCTGAACTCAATCTCAGAAGGGTACACTCCCTGTTTGAAGGCGAGGATGTTATTGAACGTCTTGACGGAGGAGTTATTCGCTCCGGCAAAATGAAGTTTGATATTTCCTCCCCTGAAGTTGTCCTCGGACGCGAGTTTATCCCCGGTGATATCACCCCGCTTCGTGCCATTATCTCCACGGGAAAGAATATTGAAATCATCGGAGAGGTTTTCTCTGTTGAGTCGAAGGAGACCCGCCGAGGGGACAAGAT
>CAYYRY010000204.1:0-3883 GCA_964474245.1 uncultured Ruminococcus sp.
GCCAAGTCTGTAGCGGACTTTCACCGCCAAGTTGTAACGCGTGCCGAGCACACACAAAAAAACGACGGTCAGCAAACCGTCGTTTTTGTTCCAATGAAAAAACGCTTCAACTACCCTCTTGGGTAATTGAAGCGGCATACTTTCTCATTCCGGCTTAACGTGCTTCAGCTTTGCAAGCTCCTGCATAAAGGTGTCAATGTCCTTGAATTCCCTGTGTACAGATGCAAATCTTACGTATGCAACCTCGTCGATCGCCTTCAGCCTTGCCATTACCATGTCACCTATGGCATTGGATGTGATCTCCCTCTTGAGAGAATTGATAAGCTCACTTTCAACGTCATCTGCCACAGCCTCAGCATTTACAGGTCTCTTTTCGCACGCCTTCAGAAGTCCCGACAACAGCTTGTTCTTGTCAAAAAGCTGCTTTGAACCGTCCTTTTTAATTACAACGGGCTGGAATACATCAACGATCTCGTAGGTAGTAAATCTCTGGTGACATTCCAGACACTCACGGCGTCGTCTGATGCTGTTATTCTCTTCTACGGGACGGGAATCTATTACCTTACTTTCAGAGCACGAGCAAAAAGGGCACTTCATTATTTTTCTCCAATCTGTTAAGAAACATGGGCAAAACCGCAACAATAAAACCAAATGACACGGCACATAAAAACTTTGCCTTTGGAATCATTTAGTAAATTATATCACAACATATTGCCCATTGTCAACTAACATAAAAGATTTCCGGGAGAAATTTATTTATTAATAATTTAGACTTGAATACCGTATAATTATCATGTATAATAGTCACTGTAAGTTACCATGAAATTGCAATATCAGGCAAAGGAAAACTCAATGTCAAGTAAAGTATTATCGAATAAAACCGCAGCAGCCGACGGCGAAAGTGCATCCGTCGAAGAAAGCTGCAAGGTGAAAAATAATACAAAGGTAAGAAAAATTATTCTGAAGGTACTGTCAGTGCTTTTATGCACACTCCCTGCCGTATTTATCGAGGTTTTGGCAGTCCTCACCCTCAAGGGAAGCCTTGCCCCCGAAGACGTAAAATACGTCGTTATAACCCACGCATCCGCCATCGCTGCATTACTGCTCGCTCTGCTCAAACCCAAGATCCATGCCATCTTCCGATGGATCCCCGTGCTCATCTCCGCACCTGCAGCATTCTTCATGCTTGAATTTCTGACGCACAACCCGTTCAAGGGTACAGACGGTGACCCCGATATGACAAATAAGGTCATCCTTCTTAATATTTCATTCTTCGTCATCGCTCTGTTTACCATCATGTTCATCACCGGAAGGACAGCACCCGCCGTCATAGCGGTCACAGCTATCCCTCTCATAATCGGACTCATCAGCTACTTCACCATGGAGTTCCGCGGCACTCCCCTTTTCCCGTGGGATCTGGCGTCATACGGCATCGCCGCCACCGTTGTTGGAGGGTATGACCTGACCATTACTCCGCTGATTCTGATGATAGTTTCCCTTGCTGTCCTTACCTGCGTTGTCGCTGTGGTATGGAACGTGCGTGTCAAATTCAAAGCTAAGTTCATCCGCCCCATACTTGCGGTAGCAATGTGTGCCGTAACCCTTATGGCTACCTCCTATATCCAGACCGACCGTGCCATCACTGACTACAGGCTTTATCCATACCTGTTCACCCCCGGACATCTCTACAAAACCAACGGTTTTACCGTCAGCTTCCTCATGAATCTCCGTTACGCAACCGTAGAAAAGCCTGACGGCTACAGTGCAGGTGATGCTGAGGCAATAGCTTCCACTTATGAATCCGACGACGCCGACGACACGGAAAAGCGCCCCAACATCATTGCTATCATGAACGAGTCGTTAGCTGACATGACCGTCCTTGCAAATTACAGAACAAATATTGCCAGCTTAGAATATATCATGACCCTTGATGAAAACACCGTCAAGGGAGACCTCCACGCATCTGTTGTGGGCGGCAACACCCCTAACTCTGAGTTTGAGTTTCTCACAGGCATGACTATGGGCTTCCTCCCCACGGGCAGTATCCCATATCAGCAGTTCGTCAAGGGCGAAAGTCCATCCCTTGTGTCTCAGCTCGACGAGCTCGGTTATCATACGGTTGCCATGCACCCCTATCCCGCAAGCGGATGGAAGAGAAATGAGGTCTACTCCTACTTTGGCTTTGAAGAAATGTACTTCCTTGAAAACGGAAGCTTCGCAGGCAAGGAAAGGCTCCGCGCCTACGTATCCGATGACGGATTGTACTCCAAGATATACGACGTATATGAAGCCAAGGAGGAAGACGAGCCACTGTTTGTCTTCGCCGTCACCATGCAAAACCACAGCGGCTACACACAAGCCTACGCCAACTTCACCCCCGACGTTAAAATAATGGGTCCTGGCAACAACACCGCAACCTCCACGTATATGTCTCTGGTAAAGCGTTCAGACGAGGCATTTGAAAATCTTGTAAACTATTTTTCAAACGTTGACGAGGACACCGTGATCCTCATGTTCGGTGACCACCAACCCAATGACTCCGTAGCAGGTCCCCTCATCAGGCAGACAGGCGCTGATTATGACGAAACCGATCTTGAGTCCTCTGAGAAAAGGTACATAGTCCCCTATGTTATTTGGAGCAATTATGAAATGCCCCTTGAAGACGTGGGAGACACCAGTATGAACTACCTCTCCTCCCTTCTCATTGAGGCGGCAGGTCTTCCGAAGACCGCCGAGCAGAAGTTCCTGATGTCCATCAGGGACAAATATCCCGTAATAACCGGCAGATGCATCATCGACAGCACAGGCAGCTACATCCCCATATCCGAATACAAAAACTACACCGAGCTTTCTGAATATGCTATCCTCCAGTACAATTACCTGTTCGACAAAGGTAAGCTGACAAGTGAGTTTTACAGCTTGAATTGACTCTTTCATTAATAAACGAGGCTGAGTAAGTCTTATATTGACTTGCTGCAGCCTCGTTTTAATTTTGATCCGCTTACCTGATTAAATACTCCTGACGCTTCTCTCTCCCCGATCCAAGCCTTCGCAGATGTAACCTTCAAACATACCGTCAAACTGCAAAAGTTCTTCAGTACTACTGAATGTCCAACCGAAAAGACAAGCGCCGAAAAGTCTGCACAGCTTTACTGATAAGGTGAGCTTATCGGAATACCTGTATGCTATGAAGTCGGGACGTATGAGAAAATTGAACATCACGTTTCTCGCAAGGAATCGGAATAATAGGTTTTCGTTACCGCCACGCCACCTCTTCGTCAGTATCCCCACAGGCACGTCACGGCAAAGAAGTCTGAAGCGGTAGAGGTAGTACGGATTAAAGGACTGTACCGCATATTTGCCGTCATAGTTTTTTATAACGTCGTAAAAACTCTCCGACACCCGTGAGGTATCCGTCCCCTTAAGCTCAATGAGAAGCGGCACCTTACCACCTGTGAAACTCAGCACCTCCTCAAGCGTAGGAACCTCTTCCCCACTCTCACAAAGCCTTGCCTCCTTCAACTCAGACAAAGTCAGATCCTTCACGTAAGCATCCACTCCGCAAAGCCTGCCAAGATATCCGTCATGGATCACCACCGGAACTCCGTCCTTGGTGACGTTTACGTCAAGCTCTATGGGAAGCATCTTATCCATCGCCTTCTTAAAAGCACTCAAGGTGTTTTCAGCCGTACCTTCAACATCATGAATACCCCTGTGTGCAATGGGACAGCAGGTGAAAGCTGTCAGGTCACGTCGCTTAATGGCAGGAAATATCATAAAAAGATATACGGCGGCGATGAAAAGCACCACCGCACATACATATACCAATATCATTTATATGACCATTCCTTTCCGCTGCGCATCAAGGCACAAAAGGGATATG
>CAYYRY010000205.1:0-3841 GCA_964474245.1 uncultured Ruminococcus sp.
GGTATCGATCTTCAACTGATCGTCAGTACCGTTTTTTTGGGATGAGGCTTTCTTATAGGGAATGCCCAAGTGATCGTACGCACCTCGGGTGACACAGCGGCCTCTGGGAGTGCGGCTGATGAAGCCTATCTGAAGCAGATACGGCTCGTATACGTCCTCAATGGTAACCGCTTCTTCTCCGATGGTGGCGGCGAGAGTTTCAAGTCCCACGGGACCGCCATCGTAGAAGTCGATGATGGTCTGCATCATTCTCCTGTCTGTGTTATCAAGTCCCAGCTCGTCTATCTCAAGCATATCGAGAGCCATGCGGGCGATGTCGCAGTCGATGCGTCCGTTTCCCTTGACCTGCGCGAAGTCGCGGACTCTTTTCAGAAGTCTGTTTGCGATACGGGGAGTACCGCGGGAACGGGAGGCTATCTCAAGGGCACCGTCCTCGGAGATCGGCACGTCAAGGATACCCGCGCTTCTCTTTACGATGGTGGCAAGCTCCTCGGGAGTGTAAAGCTCAAGGCGGAGAAGCACGCCGAAACGGTCGCGGAGAGGGGTGGTGAGCTGTCCTGCACGGGTGGTGGCACCGATGAGGGTGAATTTATTAAGAGGGAGACGGATGCTTCTCGCCGCAGGTCCCTTGCCGATGATAATATCAAGGGCATAGTCCTCCATTGCGGGGTAGAGTATTTCCTCTATGGAACGGGAAAGACGGTGTATCTCGTCGATGAACAGCACGTCGCCTTCGGCGAGATTGGAAAGGAGTGCCGCAAGGTCGCCCTGCTTCTCGATGGCGGGGCCTGAGGTGATGCGGAGGTTTACACCGAGCTCGTTGGCGATGATCTGTGAGAGGGTCGTCTTACCGAGGCCGGGAGGACCGTAAAGGAGCACGTGGTCAAGGCAGTCTCCTCTCAGCTTTACGGCGTCAATATAGACCTTGAGGATCTCTTTCGCTTTCTCCTGACCGATATATTCGTCAAGATTTTGTGGGCGAAGTCCGATCTCCGTTTCGGAGTCCTCAGCGGAATATTCCGTAGACATTATACGGTCTTCAAAATCAAATTCATTTAATTCCATTAGTTACTCCATTTTGTTACTGCTTCATAAGTGCGGAGAGGGACTCTCTGATGATGTCCTCCACCGTGCCGTCGGTGTTTACGGCCTTCATGGCTGCGGCGATCTCGCTTCGTGAATAACCGAGCACTGCAAGGGCGTCCTGTGCGTCCTTGATCTTCGTCTTGTCAACGGCAGCCTTCGTTACCTTGGGGGTGTCGGGAGTGAGGGACGTGTCGAACTCGGGGAACGCCTTTGCCATCTTGTCCTTCAGCTCAAGCACCACTCTTGCAGCCGTCTTGTTTCCTACTCCCGGGGCACGGGAGATGGACTTTGTGTCCTCGGAGGCTATTACAAAAGCAAGCTTCTTGGGGGTGAACAGCGACAGGATGGACATTCCTGCTTTGGGACCTACACCGGACACGGAGATGAGAAGCTTGAATGCATCAAGCTCATCCTTTGAGCCGAAGCCGAAAAGCTCAACTGCATCTTCTTTCACCGCCATATAGGTGTATACCTTGACTTTTGTTCCTTCTTCCAAATCTCCCGAGGGGTTATAGACGGGGGTGGGGAGGGAGGCGAGAGTATTTGCAGTGACGGTAAGCTTGTAGCCAACTCCGCCGCATTCGATAACAATAAAGGAACCTGTAATATCGGATTCGGTTATATAACCGTTAAGTGTGTATATCATAGGTTATGACCACTTCTTTCTTTGATTTGAGGTGATGCGGACTTTTTCAGTTGTTGTCCTTGGAGTCTGAAGATTCGTCTTCCGTCGGCTTTTCTTCGGTTTCTTCTTTAGCACCTGAAGTTGAATCTGCCTCTTTCACAACTTCCGCTTTTTCAGATTTTTCATCATCAGCTACGGCTTCTTCAGAGGGTGGAGTGTCAGCACCTCCGGCCTTTTTGTCAGGGGACGTGCCGATAAAATTCAGATCAGCTTCGGGGAGGGAGGCGTTTTCCTTTTCTCCCTTTGCCTTTTTGAATATTTTACGGTAAAGGAAGGGAATGAGCTTTTCAAGCACGCATATTACGACGAACAGAATCAGTCCTGTTACGGACAGCGCAGCACCTGTCTTGAAGCTGTCGGACATATAGTACATTTCAATGTAGTGCTCGCCTTCGTCAAGACTAAACATAATAAGCGAATCAAGAGCCTTGGTGTAGGATATCTCTTCACCGTCACAGATTATGTGCCAGCCTTCGTCGTATGGGATAGTTGTGAGTATATTCATCCCGTCGGAGGATGCGGTGACCTTACCTTCAAAACGATCCTCTTCAAAGTGAGTTATCTCAAGCTGTCCCGTGGTCAGCTCATCGGAGATGCTTTCGAAAACGTCTTCGTTGAAGGAATAGAAGAAATTGATGGAGTTGAGAGTATAGAACTTTTCTTCGCTCTGGGTAAAGGTTACGGTAACCTCTTCGCCCTTCTCAAAAGAACCGATCTCAACAATGGCGTGAGTATCATTGGTGAAATACGTCTTGTTGTTTACGTACTTCACAGTCTTGCCTGTCTCCGCTTCGGTCTCGAGTGTGGTTTCATCAATGGAAACGTCAATATTTTCGCTGTCCGACTTCTTGGGACGTACTGTACCCGTTACCGAATATGTCGCCTTTCTCGGCCACTTGGACGGGATATACATGAAAACGGGATCATCGTCGGTGGCGATAAACTTGTAGGTTATCGTGGCGGTTCCGTTTGCATCATTTTTCTCATAACCCACGTGGTTGTCTTGAACGCCGAACTTTCTGTTTCCGTCATAGGTGGATTGATTTACGGGATGCTTTGTCCAAAGCTCAAGATCATCAATGCCCGTGGTCATGGAGAACAGGTCGTTCATATATTCAAACGGTCCGTTCATGCCAACTTCTTTATCGTAATCATATTCTTTTATGGCGTCGGAGACCTCAAAGCCCAGCGACATTGCGTAGGGGTTTTCGTATACGAGCACGCCTTCTTCGGTTTTATATATCTGGTTGTAATATTTTTCAACGTAATCCGGGATATTTACTGTCCATGGATCTATATAGAGATACTTTATACCGAGGAGACTGTCTGACAGTATGGTGCCTCCGACGTATTTTGACCAATGGGACTTGGAGGTAAAGCCGAGGCGCTGAAGGAAGGTGATAACCTCTGCGTTAAGGGTCGAGGTTGAGTTGGAGATGCCGTTTATGCCTAAAGCAAAGTTGTCGTTGGTTTTTCTGTGGGCGAGCTTTTCGTCACGGAAGAAGGAATCTCCCTCAAGCTCATCAACGTAGTCGGTAACTTCATAATATTTGTCGAGGAAATCACGGTAAGAGCTTCTCTTTGAATATGTAACGTCTGAGTGGAAGGCGTAGAGATCGACTACACCCGACGCAAACAGCTCCACGCTGACCACAATAGCAAGGAGAACCGCAGTCAGATTCACGTAAGGTCTGCGGGCACTTTCATGGGTGAAGCGAAGCACAGCAAGATATAGACCGATGATGCCGAGGGATGCCCACACAGCTCTGAAATCGGGAAGATTTTCAAGCCCCGTCTGCTGAAGGAAAACGAGGACCAGACACGATACCGCACCGGATACTACGACCTTGCGATATCCGAGCTCTTTGATTCGGATGAACACTTCGTATGCCATAATAAGCATAATGAATACGAACATGAACGTGAATCTTGCGTTGAGCCAGTTGGGACGCTGGAAGCCGTGCCAGATGAGGTCTGCGGTGCTGAGGTTTATACTAACAAGGAAGAACGCCATCATAAATCCGGCGCCCACCTTTTTACGGGGGGCAATACCGGGGGTTATGAAGTAAA
>CAYYRY010000206.1:0-3834 GCA_964474245.1 uncultured Ruminococcus sp.
ATTATAACAGATATCATATATTTTTTCAAGCATTTGAATACATTTTATATAAATTTTTACTTTAATATTTACATGAAAAGACACAAAGCGATTCAAAATGAAATGCTTTGTGTCTTTTCTTTGTTATTTAATTAATCATGCTAATATTAAACCTTGAAATTTGTGTATTGCTTATTTCTATATCAATTCGCAGTTACGTCACCTGAAATGTCCCCTACAGATAATTTGTAAGAGTTACCCTTTATAATATCGCTGCTGCTTATAATAACCAATACACACTGGTATTCGGTTTCATATGTAATTATGTTTTTCCCGTTATCATCTGTTACGCTGACTGTCTGTCCTGCTTTCTGATTACCAACAGTACAGGAGATCACACCCTGCTTTGATGTAGATGAAAAGGTCTGAGCCATCATGGTGGTCGAGCCAGTGCTTATAAAAGTTCCGCCGTCAATTACAGGTTCAATATCTGAATCAAGGACAGATGTATCGCCGGACGTGGGATTTGCCACATATATGTATCCACCTGATATTATGAGACTGCCGTTGGAATCCATTCCATCGCCTGATGAGTAAATTTTAAGGTCTCCTCCGCATATTTCGATGACTCCGGTTGAAGAACCACTCATTCCTCCAAAGCCACCCATTCCTCCGGGTTCTTCGTGACCTCCCGGACCGCCGAACATACCGTCTCTGCCGCTGGACATACCGCTTGAGTCTCTTCCTCCCGATGCGTTGATTCCGTCATCACTTGAATTTAAAACTATATTTCCTGCATTAATATATATTTTTTCTGCTTCAATTCCCTCATATGATTCTTCGACGTTTATACTGCAACTGTTGACAGTGATACTGTCCTCTCCGTGAAATGCATCATCTCCCGAACTCACCGTAAAGCTGCCGCCGTTAAGCTCGACCGAAGTGTCAGAGTGAATTGAATCATCAGCAGAGTCTATTGTGAAAACACCACCGTTTATAAGAATATACGCCACGGCTTTAATACCCTTCATGCTTACAGAATTCTCGTCATCCTCGGAAGAGTCTTGTCCAAAACCTCCGGGTCTGCCGCCATTGAAGCCCCCGTAAAAGTCAGAAGACGACTTTGTACCGTTTTCATACCCTCCGCCCGAAAGCAACTCGAAGCTGCCGCCGTTTATCTGAACGTGTGCACCTGCCGCAATTCCGTCTCCTTCAGCTTCTATCTTAACTCGACCGCCTTCTGCATAAACAAACCCAAGGGATGAGTCATCAGAGTTTTCCGAATGGATACCGTCTTTACCTGCATCTACAGTAATATCGGTCTCACCAGTCATACGAAAGCTGTCGTTAACGTCAATTCCATGATTTGCAGCGCTTATACTGCAAGTTCCCCCTGTAAACACAAGATCGTCCTTACAGGTTATACCGTGGCCAGCAGGCGACGTAACAGTCAGACTTCCGTTTCCGTTTATGGTCAAGTCCTGCTTTGAAAACAATGCGGCATCTATATTATTTTCGTCTATGGAAATAAATTCACCGCCGTTTGTCAGTGAATTCTCTGTCCCTTCTGCAAGGGTTATGAAAACCTTATCGGCTTCCTTGATATACAGAGGTGCTGAAGTTTCACAGTTTATCTCAGCTCCTTCAAAAACAAGCTGTATCTTTGCCTTGTCATCCGAAGCGATTACTATCATTCCGTCTTCAAGAACACCGGAGACTTTATAAACTGCCTCCTCAGAGATAACTACTTTACCGTCAGCGATTTTCACACTGTCCGAGCTTGATGCGGCTGAATCGCCTGTCAGCTTTATCGTAACGGCTTCTTCTGCATCGTACTCAGTTCTGTAATCTCTGCTTGAAAACATATCGGAATCAGTTACAGCGATGTTCTCGGTAACAGGAGTTTCGGTGCTGTCTTCAGACTTTCTATCACTTGATTCTTCCGAAACGACTCCGTCATTTTGCATCAAAGTATCACTATAGGTTTCCTCACCTGTGCTGTTCTCTTCTTGAATTTTTTTCCCACAAGCCGCTAAAACGGTTAATGATATAATTATCACTAAAATTAAAGCTGTCATCCGTTTCATAATGCACCTCATATCAAAGCTCCGTTACGGAAGTGTCCTGTCGCGATACGGCGATCTCAAGGTTCCCGTTTCGTATTCTCAGCTTGTCGATCATATTTTTTTCAAGAGAAGGATCACGCAGTATCACATTGTACGTAATCTTGAACATACTGCCCATATTGGTAGTCTTAACGCGAACAAGCTCCCACGCCGAAGTGTACTCTTTGAAAATATCATCGAAAATTTCTGAATAATTCAAGTCCTCCGGAATTGTTACTGTCAAGGTTTTAAATTTTGCTCCGTTTTTCTTTTCTCCGAAATCAAGGAGACTATACAGGAAAAACACCGCACACATCATAAGTGTAAATAAAACTGCGTATCCAAGGTATCCCATACCCGCTATGAGCCCCGCACTCATGGCTAGGAAGAGTGTACATATTTCTTTGGCTGTACCGGGAACCGAACGGAAACGAACAAGGCTGAATGCTCCTGCCACCGCAACACCTGCACCAACGTTTCCGTTTACCATCATTATAACGATGCAAACAACTGCCGGGAGCAAGGCAAGGGTTACAACAAAGCTCTTAGTATATCTTGTTCGGTACATATAGCTGAGAGATAAAACCAGTCCCAGCACCAGCGAGCATAAAAGACAAATGATAAAATCAGTTATACTGATAACGGTTATAAGGTCAGAATCAAATATTCCTCTGAAAATTTTTTCAAGCATTGCAAAAAGTCTCCTTTGTTTTATGTACACCTACGTTTTTCAGCTTTGGAAAAATAATTTTTTCATAGCCTGTTCCGTATTTTGAAAATGAAGTTTTATAGATTCGTTCCCGCGACAGTATGTCCGTCATCCAAGCAGGGATGCCGCCTGAGCACTTAAGCTCCATTAAAACCATCCCGTCTGGAAGCAGAGCATCGCCGTACGGTTCAGACCTCAGTGAAAGATCATCTGTCCTGAATAAGACGTTATCATCAAACGTCACTCTGAAATCCGAATCATCTTTTGAATAGTAAGCTTCTCTTTCGTAAGAAATATAGGCCTTGGCTTTGAGAGCATGATAATGACATATAAAATAATCAACTTCATCGGAAATCTGCGAGTGTAAGCTTAAGCCTTCGCCTTTAGTGAGCCAATCGACAGCTTCGGATTCGGTAAGGGATATTCTCCTTTTATATACGACGTGCTTGTATTTTTTCTTAAGTTCCACAAAAACCGTGCTGTCTTCTGTTGCCTTTCCGTAGCACCTTACCCTAAGCTTCTCTTTATATTCGGGCTTCTCAATTGACCGTCTTATAAGAAGATAATCGTCCGCGTCAAAATACAGATTGCGTATTGTTGACCTGCCGTATTTATCAGGCTTCATAAACGGTGTCATTTCATTAATAATTATCGTCTTTTGCTCCGGTGTTAACAGATATTTCAATTCGTAACGTTTGAACACAGTTTGAAAAGCCATCCCTATTCCCCATTCTTTATCTGCACTGATGTCAGCTCATATTATAAGTATTTATACTTAAATAAAAATGATTGCAAACTGAAAATCTGCTGAAATCTTTATGAAGAATTATTGAACAAATTTCAACAAATTTCAATTTTAATCATTAACTGAATAGTTAAAAAAAGCAAGGATGCTTTAAATTTGCATATAATATTAAACTTCAACACGTAAAAAATAATAACGTACGATTTAACAAATGAAAGCTCAACAAGATTGGAGAAAGCTATGTCACACAAAAAAATAAGAAAAGCAGTACTTTTCCCTATCATAATATGTATCAC
>CAYYRY010000207.1:0-3798 GCA_964474245.1 uncultured Ruminococcus sp.
GTAGCACGGTACGCATGGCGTACCGTGACGCACATAATGCCGTAAGGCAGAATGTGCCGGGGACGCGCTTTTTTGAAAAAAAGCTGTGCAAAAAACTTTTCACTTGGGGAAATTGGCTTAACAAGGTGCAGCGGCTGACGGTAAGTTTTCCGCTGTCCCAAGTAAAGAAGTTTTGATCGACCTTTTTGGGGAGGCCGCGAGCACATTCGCCTGCGGCGAAGTGCGTCACGGTACGCATGGCGTACCGTGCGGTCCTGAATCGCCATTCGCAAATGGCGAAATCCTCTGTTCGTCGAAAAGCGACGCGCACGCCGCGCCATCCCCTACGGGGCGATAGGCTGTACGTAGCCACGGGATGTCGAGGGCGCCATCCCCTACAGTAGGATACCCCGCCCACTCTGCCAAGCCTCGCCCTCCGGGAGAGCCTGATACTGGCGTACGTATGCCTGCCGTTCCCATATAATAAAATCGCTTAGCCTGCAGCAAAGCTACCGCAACATTTTGCCGAATGCACCCCCCTGCGCCCCCATATCCGCAGCAGCAAAAAACGCATAACATCAATAAACCGACCGTTTGCCTGCCAATACGGGAAGCGCACTATCCGACACTTGCACTTGCACGTGTCCCTTCCGACACCTACATTATACCACACACCACCGCCAAAGTCAACACCTATTTTGTCTTATAAGAAACTTTTTTTAAAAAGCGCAACTCCGCGTACACTTTTCGACACACCGTCTCGAAAAACCCCGGCAAAATAAAAAAAGCAGGACAGCCACACCCCGTGCGGCCGTCCACACCCATATATTTACCAAAATATCACTTTATCAGCTTCTCCAGCTTCGCATTGTCTGCAATAACGATCAGCTTCATGGAGCGCTCAAGTGGCTTCTGGGGATCCACGTCCATGGATACCTCCTCCCCCGTTTTCAAGGCGGCAATGTTTATGCCGTACTTGCGGCGGAGCGCAAGCTCCACGAGGCTCTTCCCTACCCACTCGGGACGCACGTCCATCTCCGCCAGCGAGCACCTCTTGGAAAGCTCAATGATGTCGATAACCCCCGACGAAACAAGCCTCTTCGCCAGCCTCACTCCGGAATCCACCTCCGGGATCAGCACGTTGTCAGCTCCCACGCGCTTCAGTATCCTGCAGTGCATTTGAGATGCGCACTTGGCAATGACCGTCTCCACCCCCGCATCCTTGCACAGCAGAGTAGCCATAACCGAAGCCTCAAGATGCCCCGACATGGCAAGGATCACCGTGTCCACGCTTGACACTCCAAGCTGCCTTATCGCCTCGGGATCGGTCACGTCCGCACATTTGCAGATCGGCACCTCACCGGCCAGATCGTTGACTGCATCCTCGTCAATGTCAACAGCAATAACCTCAACGCCGTTTGCAACAAGCTCCTTCGCCAGGGCAGCACCGTACCGCCCAAGTCCGAACACCGCAAAAATCTTCTTCTTCATATTAATCTCCCATTCAGCCGCAAAAGCGGCAACACAAACAATCTGATGAAACAAGCGGAAAAACCCCACCGCCACGGCACTTTTCCGTTCAGCCTGCCTCACGGCATCACTTCACAAAGCTCCTGTGCAGTCTCGTGAACATCGCCGCCGTCTCGCTTCGCTGTGCCTTGTCAAGGGGAGCGAGCGTTACTGTGTCCCCTGACTTCTTTCCGCCGATGATGCCTGCCGCATTCGCCCAGGCTACGGACTCCGCAAAATCCTTGTACGCACTTATCTTATCTGCATCGGGGTAAACGGAAAGGTCAGCACCCTCCGCCATGTCAGCCTTTTTATAATTCTTCATGTACCTGTACAGGAACACCGCCACCTGCTCACGGGTCACGGGTGCATCGGGGCTGAAGGTGCTGTCCGACGTACCGGCAGTCACCCCGTTTTCATACGCCCACATAACCGCATTAGCGTACCACGCAGTGTACTCCACGTCCGTGAACACGTCCCTGTACTCAACCTCGGGCATCCCCTCAAGGTTGTACAGCATCCTCACCAGCATCGCACGGGTGGTCACGTCCTTCGGTGAGAAGGTGTTCTCTGACGTGCCGTTCATGAGCCCCGTGGCATAGGCGTACTTCACAGAGGAGTGGAACCAATCCGTGTCCTTCACGTCCGTGAACGGAATACCCACGGTCTCAATGTAAGCGTCCTTTACCTCATCAGCGGTCTTGACACCGCTGTACATCTTCACCGTGTTCACCATGGAGCCTTTGCTCAGCCTGTAGCTGAACTCGCCCGACTTTTCTCTCGCGCCCACGCTCATGTACCTGTCCTCCACGGGGACGTCCGTGACGTTAACCTTCATTCCACCGGGCATACGGGTCTTGTCCTCGAGAGTTCCGTTTACGTATAAACGCACGTCCTTGCAGTCGTAGGTCACCGCAATATGCACCCACTTCTTCGGCATGATGCTCGCCTCGCAGGTGTTGCCGTCCGACGCATCTCCCGTGTCGGTGAGCACGTACACCTTGCCCATGCTCACGCCCACGGCAAAGCCTCCAAGGCCTAAGTTACCGATGATCTCCTGCTTTTCAATGTGGTTTTCAAGATAAACGTAAGCCTCAACGGTGAACTCCTCGCACATCGCCTCATAGTCCTCCGCGTCGAAGGCGTAATAATTGGCACTGAGCTCAATGAAGTGCGCCGCCTGCCTGCCGATAAGGTCGTCGTGATATATTTTAATGAATGGCTCAACCTTCGAGTCGTGTCCCATCTTATCCTTGCCGTCGCCGTCGGAGTAGTCAATGTCGTAAAGGAGCACCGTCTCGCCTGTAAGCTCACGTTTTCCCACGTTCACCGTTTCATCAGAGGTGATGACACCGCTTTCAAAGCCGCACGAGGTCTCGGCATACACCCTCACCCCGTAGTCCTCGTCCCAGTCAAGACCGTTAACTACCACACTCAGCTCGTCAGCCTCCACGTTTCCGGGGATGTGGTCGGGATGGCTGAGCCATTCACCGGCAACCCTTCCCTCCCCGTCCACAGGGTACGCCTCAACGTAGTAGCCGCTTCTGTAGTCGTAATTATTATTCGTTTTTGTCTTCGCCTTGGAGAAGGTGACCTCGATCCTGTCGTTGTCACCCAGGTCGCGCACCTTTACACCGGCATCCTCCTCGAAATAAGGCGCACCCGCCCCGTTAAAGTAGGAGTCATCCCTGCCGTCGTCAACGTATATGAAGTCTTCGGGAGTGTCGGAGCTGTCGAGCGACCACTCTTCGTGAGGATACAGTATCCTTCCGTTGTGGAAGTCCACGCGGTAGAAATCTGTCTCGCCGTTTTCCTTCACGTCGTAGATAATGCCCGTAGAACCGTACTCGCCGCCGGACCCGAAATCCTTGCCCACAACGCCGTCGTTCATGATGGTGTAGCCCACGCTCTGGTCGATGAAGTAAGGGCTGTAGGGATTCATGTGGGTGTGACCGCATACGTTCACAAGCTGCGGATACTTACGAAGAAGCTCCTTGGTCTCACGGTTTATTGCATCGGAGGTGCCGCACTCCACGTGGGTTACGAGGAAGATGTGTCCCTTCCAGCCGGAGCGCTCGATCTCCTCAAATGACTTCTTCAGGAATTCATACTTGGAATAGTAAGTCCTGCCCGCTTCGGAGCTCTCCATACCAAGCTTGATAACGGGTACCTTTCCCGCGATCCAGTAAAGCTTGTCTATCTCCTGACCGGTCTTCTCCCTGAAGCGCTTCTCAACGTCATCCCTCATATCACCGCCGATATCGTAATACTCATGGTTGCCGAGGACAAGTACCGTCGTGTCAACGGGCG
>CAYYRY010000208.1:0-2568 GCA_964474245.1 uncultured Ruminococcus sp.
GAGATAACGAGGAAGGGACCGCAAATGTTCATATAACCGCAGTCTCCAACACTGATGTGGTATCCGTTACCGTCGAAGTCGCAACGGAATATATCGCCGCAAAGGGCAAGAACGTTATAGTGTACGTCGCCGTACTTTGCAAGGATCGTATGGGTACGGTTTTCAAGGGATTCAATTGAATGATACAGTTTAGGCTGGAGGCAGCAGGTATACAGGTGATAATAGCTTCTGATAATATCGGGCTTCACCTTTCCGCCTATGGAGAAATTTATGGCGTTTTCAGGCTGAAATCTGTTGTAGCCTTCAATGTTACGTTTGATGTCTATGGAGAACAGCACACTGTCACCGTTTGAAACTGCATAAATCTTAAAGGAATCAAAATCATCTCTGTCAACACTGAAAACCACGCCGTTATCAATCTCTTCAACGTCGAAGCTCGCTATGGTGCTCCTTTCATATCTTGTAAAACGTATATCAGCGCTGAGACCGTTAAATAAGTTATCAATAGCAAATTTGATAAGATCGTTCATAATAGCACTTCCTTTCTGCCAATTCAAGTAAATAAAGCTGTATACTCATAACGCTACTCAAACATAAAGCCTACAATCAAGCGTATCGCGATATGATCTCATTCTGTTCTTCGCGGCCAAGCTCAACAAAGGGACAGCTGAAGCCGCCAACACGTACTATGAGTCCCCTGTGGTTTTCGGGATCCTTCTGTGCTTCGAGCATTGCTTCCTTAGAGGCGGTAGTTATCTGAACAAGCTGACCGCCGTTTGAAAGGTAAGTACGGAAGAGAGAGATGATCTTCTTTTTGTTTTCTTCTGTGACGTTTTCAGAGCAAGGAACGAGAGCGTTAAGTGTTGTTCCGCCGAGTCCGAGATGCAGAGGCAGCTTGGATACTGAGTTGAGCATGGAAGTAATTCCCTTCTTGTCAGCACCCGGACGGGGACCCATGGAGTTTCCGAGGGGATCGCCTCTTCTGTGACCATCTGGAAGAGCCGCAGTATCATGACCGTATTCGATTCCTCCTGTGAGAAGCGAACAAGCACCCATATACTTACCGCCTCTGATTGACTTATACTTACCCAGCTCGCTCCAGAACATCTCAAGCACACGGCAAGCCCACTTGTCGGCAAGATCATCATCGTTACCGAATTTGGGCGCATCAAGAAGCTTTGCTCTTATCTCATCATAGCCCTCATATTCAGCCTTGAGAGCCGCTTCGAGATCATTAACAGAGATGACTTTTTCCCCGAATACCAGCCTGTCAAGAGCACAAAGAGAGTCAGCGACAACCGCAAGACCTGCAGTTTCCACAACTCCGTAGTTATAAACAGCTCCTCCTGCATCCATGTTTATGCCGCGTGCAATACAATCATCAGTATACACTGTTTTTACGAGCTTTGAACACTTGATATCTCTGACGGTCTGCCCTGCATCGCACAGCTTACAGAATGGGCCTACAAGATATTTTATGTTAGCTGTGAAGTCGTCAAAAATCTCCTCAGCGGAAGTGTACTCGGATAGCTTCTTACCGAAGGGTACTAATTTTTTCTTTCCCTCGGCATCACATCCGCCGTTTATCGTATATTCAAAGGCTTTTGCAAGATTAAATGATCCGTCCTCGCATCCGAAATTGCTCTTACCCGGAATCTCGATCTCCTGACAACCGAGAACGGTATAGTCTCTTGCATCACGAAGTGTAACACCGTACCTGCGAAGACAGTCAATAATCAGAGAGTCCCCGGCAAGAGTCGGGTCACTCATTCCCTCACTCCACATTGTAGCGGCAAGGAGCATTACTTCCTCGGGGGTATTATCGTTTACACGGAGTGTGAGTCTCGGATGAGTGTCGTGAATATATCTTGCTGTCTGAAGGATTAAATAAGTCAGCTCATTTACTGCTGTTTCTCCGGTTTCCGGAATAACGCCGCCGAGTGTGATATCATGTATACCGTGCTCCCAGGTCTTCATAATGAAGTTCTGTACGATCTCTTCTTTAAAATCATCACCTTCAGAGCTTGTATAATAAGGATACAGATACTGGTCGCTTCTGCCGATACTGTCCACCCAATCCCAGAGTGAGTAGAACCATGTGAGCTGTACAGCTTCATAGAAGCTCTCGGGAGCCTTGTGAGCGACACTACGGCAGTTCACAGAAATATTTTTGAGGCGTTCTATCTCATATGGATCGTCACACTCCGAAGCAAGCTCATCTGCCTTATCAGCATACCCCTCAGCAAAACGTGATAAGCCTTCTACAATTATGCGCATAGCTCTGTAAAGCTCATGTTTTTTCTGATCGTCAGTATTGGCGTCATATTTATTGATCTCTTCAAGAGTGCCGTCAAGACCGAGACTCAGGAGCTTATTATAGTTCGGAACTGTATGTCCCTGATAACCTCCGGGCCCCCACAATCCATCATAATCAACGTCGCCGAGCAGCTCCTTATGAACTTTATTCATTACGCCGTACCCTGCGGGGAACATTCGGTCCCACACCTTCTTTGCGCGTGAGTCAATTTCATCCTCAAGACTGTGATAAAGCTCATCGTAGTACATATC
>CAYYRY010000208.1:2578-2899 GCA_964474245.1 uncultured Ruminococcus sp.
TACCCTCATGATTCCTGGTCATCCAGGAGTAATCGCTGATTCCCCATGAGAAATGCTCCATGAATCGCCTTGTCGGACGGTTCTCACCGACTATTACTTCACCGGGATGAATAACGACCTCTGATTCGATCCAGCTGTTTGCAATAGCCGTGGCAAGGACAACCACGTAAGGCTCATCCGGCATTGCTTCAAACGCATCGAGGAAAGGCTCTTTGCCGTCATAAACATTATTAGTCAGGGTAGCCTCTCTGTAGCCGCGTACCTTTAGTCTCTTTTTTATATCAAGTCTGACAGCTTCAGCTCTGTCAGCAAAGTTAAATT
>CAYYRY010000208.1:2909-3794 GCA_964474245.1 uncultured Ruminococcus sp.
TCTTATCAATAGATGTATAATTCACTAAATAATCCTCCTTAAATAATCAAAAATTTAATCATGAATATCTCGATATCACTTCATCCTGATCACAACCTGACATCTCGACGAATCTGCAGCTGTAGCCGCCAACGCGCACGATAAGATCTCCGTGATCGTCCGGATTCTCCTTAGCATCTATCATGGCATCCTTTGAAGCTGTCGTTATCTGAACAAGCTGTCCTCCGTTTTCAAAATAGGTGCGGAATAATGCTATGATCTTGTTTTTATTTTCTATTGAAACATTATCAGAACAAGGAATAAGCACGTTTAATGTCGTACCTCCCAGTCCGAGATGAAGGGGTAGCTTTGACACTGATTTGAGAAGCGACGTAATACCGTTCTTATCGGCACCGGGACGGGGACCCATAGTGTTTCCCATGGGATCGCCTTTTCTGTGTCCGTCGGGGAGAGCCCCTGTATCACAGCCGTAATATACACCACCGGTAAGAAGAGAGCAAGCACCCATATATGCTCCTCCGCGTATGGATTTATATTTTCCAAGCTCGCTCCAGAACATTTCAAGTATTCTGACAGCCCACAAGTCAACCTCATCTTCATCATTTCCGAATTTAGGCGCTGTGAGAAGAATGCTTCTTATTTCATCGTAACCGTTAAAGTTAGCCTTGATAGCCTTTTCAAGCCCAATTATATTTACTTTATTTTCAGTGAATACAAGCTTCTCAAGCGCTGCGAATGAGTCAGCTACAACGGCAAGTCCTGCAGTTTCGCAAACACCGTAATTGTATGCAGCACCTCCACCGTCAAGATTTATTCCCCGGGAAATACAATCATCTGTGTAAATCGATTTCACGAGTTTTGCGAACTTAACGTCACGAATCTTCT
>CAYYRY010000209.1:0-3789 GCA_964474245.1 uncultured Ruminococcus sp.
AGGAAGGCTAAGCTATGCTTTATATGGTAGACAGTGCCGATCTTGAAGGCATTAAGAAATGTAATGAGTTTTTCCCCATCGCAGGTGTAACCACTAACCCCACGATCATTTCCTCCGCAAAGTCAGACTTCAAAAAGCTCCTTCTCGACATCAGAAGTATCATCGGTGAAGACAAGATGCTTCACGTTCAGACAACAGCAGGCAATGCTGAAGATATCGTAAAGGAAGCAGAAATGCTCCGTGACTTTGTTGGCGGCAATTTCTATATCAAGATCCCGATCACAGAAGAAGGACTCAAGGCTATGGCTATGTGCAAAGCCCGCGGCATCGGTGTAACCGCTACCGCTATCTTCACACAGCAGCAGGCTCTCATGGCAGCGCGTGCGGGAGCTGACTTCGTTGCTCCCTACATCAACCGTCTTGACAACATCATCTCCGACGGTGTACACGTTGTCGAAGAGATCGTTCAGATGTTCAATATGCAGGGGATCAAGGCTCAGGTCCTTGCGGCAAGCTTCAAGACCTGTGAGCAGGTACACAAGGTTGCTATGGTAGGTGCACACTCCGTTACCATCAATCCCGATCTTTTCTCCACCCTTATCTATCACCCCCTCACCATGTACGCCATCGATGCTTTCGACAGCGACTGGAGCATGGTCTACGGTGACAAGAAGGTTTCCGATCTTCTCGCTGAGTAAATAACTTCCGCCGGGCGCAGTATTGCACCCGGCTTTGTTTTTTGTTATCAAAAAATCTTTCATGCGCCCTCTAAAATTCCTTAACCCTACTTGATTATTTCCGCAGTTTTTGATATACTTAAAGTATTATGAATAATTATATCTAAATCACGTCTGCATGACCTGTGCGGACCTGAAAGGAAGACCTGCATCATGGAAAAGATAAGAAAGCCGAGAGGCACAATGGATATTCTCGCTCCCGAGTCGGATCTGTGGAACTACGTAGAATCTAAGATGCGCGACGTGGCGTCACGCTTCGGCTTCTCCGAGATCCGCACACCAACCTTTGAGGAGCTCGGTCTCTTTAAAAGAGGTGTCGGCGACACCACTGACGTTGTTCAGAAGGAAATGTATACCTTCACCGACCGCGACGGTACCGTATTCGCCCTCCGTCCCGAAGGAACTGCGTCAACGGTTCGCGCCATCATCGAAAACGGCAGAACCTCAGACCCAATGCCTCTTAAGTACTACTACATTATAAATTGTTTCCGCTACGAAAAGCCCCAGGCAGGCAGAAGCCGTGAGTTCTTCCAGTTCGGCACTGAAATGTTCGGCGCAAAGGGCGCGGCAGCTGATTTCACCGTTATCTCCCTTGCCGATACCCTTCTCCGAGAGCTGGGTATCACAGGAACACGCCTCCACATCAACTCCATCGGCTGTCCCTCTTGCCGTCCCGCTTACAGAGAGAAGCTCGTGGAGTACCTCACCGAAAACAAGGACAAGCTCTGCGATACCTGCAAGGCTCGTCTTGAGGCTAACCCCCTTCGTATTCTCGACTGTAAGAATCCCGACTGCAAGACTATTGCAGAAGCGGCACCCAAGTCCATCGATCATCTCTGCGACGAGTGTGATTCTCACATGAAGAGTCTCACAAAGATGCTCGACGCAGCAGGTATCGATTACGAGATCGACACCCACATCGTACGCGGTCTCGACTACTATACACGCACGGTATTTGAGTTCATCTGCGAGGGCATCGGAGCACAGAGCACCGTTTGCGGCGGCGGTCGCTACGACGGACTCATGGAACAGCTCGGCGGTCCCTCTCAGCCCGGTATCGGCTTCGGTATGGGTATCACACGTCTTCTCATGGCTATGGAGCAGTGCGGAGCATACATTCCCGAACCCGGTCGTCCGGAGCTTTATATCGCATCCCTCGGAGAAGCGGCGGCTGTTTCCGCTAACTGCATCACTACAGATCTTCGCCGCCACGGCATAATTGCTGATTGCGACGTAATGTCAAGAAGCCTTAAGGCTCAGATGAAGTACGCCGATAAGATCGGTGCCAAGTACACTCTCATCCTCGGAGATACTGAAATCGAGTCCGGCAAGGCTGTTATCAAGAATATGAAGACCAGCGAACAGACCGAGATCGAGATTTCCTGCGCCGCTGAATTCATTTTAAGCAATAAAGATTAATTTTACGAAAGGTTACGGTATATATAAATGGCTTCATTCACAAAAAGCGATAAAAGAACACATTACTGCGGTACTCTAACAAAAGCCAATATCGGCGAGAGAGTGACCGTACTCGGCTGGTGCCAGAAGCAGAGAGACCTCGGAAGTCTCATTTTCATCGATCTGAGAGACAGAACAGGCATCGTTCAGCTTGCATTTGACGCCGATACTGACAAGGATATCTTTGATGCCGCATTCGGCGTTCGCGCTGAGTACGTGCTTTCCGCATCGGGAGTTGTAAAGTCCCGCGGAGAGGCGGCTGTCAACCCCAATATGGCTACTGGTGAAATCGAAGTCGCAGTTGATGCGTTCAAGATCCTAGCCTCCGCACAGACTCCTCCCTTTGCCATCGTTGAAAACAGCGACGTTAAGCCCGAGCTGAGGCTTACTCACCGTTATCTCGACCTCCGCCGTCCCGACCTTCAGGGCAATATCATCGCTCGCTCCAAGATCGTCAAGATCGCCCGCGATTACTACGATGAGAACGGCTTCATCGACATCGAGACTCCCAACCTTATCAAGCCCACACCCGAGGGTGCCCGCGACTACCTCGTTCCCAGCCGCGTTCATCCCGGTAAGTTCTATGCTCTTCCCCAGTCTCCTCAGCTTTACAAGCAGCTTCTCATGTACGCAGGCTTTGACCGCTACTTCCAGATCGCACGCTGCTACCGTGACGAGGACCTGAGAGCAGACCGTCAGCCTGAGTTTACTCAGATCGACCTTGAGATGTCCTTCTCCGACGAGGACGATATCATTGCAATGAACGAGGGCTTCATCAAGCGCCTCTTCGACGAGTTCATGGGTCTCCCCCTTGAGACTCCCTTCCCCAGAATGACCTACGCCGAGGCTATGGATCGCTACGGCTCCGACAAGCCTGACACACGCTTTGAGATGGAACTTTGCGACGTCTCCGACGTTGTCCGCGACTGCGGATTTGCAGTATTTTCCGGTGCCGTCAAGAACGGCGGTTCTGTTCGCGGTATCACAGTAAAGGGCGGTGCCTCCATGTCCCGTAAGGAGATCGACGCTCTCGTAGATTTCGTTAAGACCTACGGTGCCAAAGGTCTAGCATGGTACAAGAACGCAGGCGGTACAGTATCTTCTTCCTTCGCTAAGTTCATGAGCGAGGAGGAGCTCGCAGCTCTCACTTCTAAGATGGGAGCAGGGGACGGCGACCTCATCCTTATCGTTGCCGACAAGAACAGCATTGTATTCGACGCCCTCGGCGCGCTCCGCGTACACGTTGCAAAGAAGATGAACATGATCGACAAGTCAAAGTTCAACTTCCTCTGGGTCACCGAATTCCCCCTTCTCGAGTACAGCGAGGAGGACGACCGCTTCTATGCAAAGCACCACCCCTTCACCATGCCCATGGAGGAGGATATGCCCCTTCTTGATACGGATCCCGGGGCGGTTCGCGCAAGAGCGTACGACATCGTTCTCAACGGTACGGAGCTCGGCGGTGGTTCCATCCGTATCCATACCACGGAAATGCAGAACAAGATGTTCGCTTCCCTCGGGATCGGTGCCGACGAGGCTGAGGAGAAGTTCGGCTTCCTCCTGGAGGCCTTCAAGTACGGCGTACCTCCCCACG
>CAYYRY010000210.1:0-3753 GCA_964474245.1 uncultured Ruminococcus sp.
CAGAAAGAGCGGAACTCTTCCCTACCTCAGACCCGACGGTAAGACTCAGGTCACCGTTGAGTACGACGGAGACACCCCCGTACGTCTCGACGCTATCGTAGTATCCTCTCAGCACGACGAGAAGATCTCCCTTGAGCAGATCAGAGCCGACATCATCGAGCACGTTATCAACACAACAGTTGACGCATCTCTCATGGATGACGACACCAAGATATACGTAAACCCCACGGGACGCTTCGTTGTTGGCGGCCCCATGGGCGACAGCGGTCTCACAGGTCGTAAGATCATCGTTGACACCTACGGCGGATACTCCCGTCACGGCGGAGGTGCTTTCTCCGGTAAGGACCCCACCAAAGTTGACCGTTCCGCCTGCTACCTTGCAAGATACCTTGCAAAGAATGTAGTTGCCGCAGGTCTTGCTAAGAAGTGTGAGGTACAGCTTGCATACGCCATCGGTGTTGCCCGTCCCATGTCCGTTATGACCGATACCTTCGGAACTGCCCGTGACGGTATCTCAAACGAGGCTATCTCCGATGCACTCTGCCGTCTCGTCGATATGCGTCCCGCAGCCATCATCAAGAATTTCGACCTCAGACGTCCCATTTACGGTGATCTTGCCGCTTACGGACACATGGGCCGCGAAGAGCTCGACACTCCCTGGGAAAAGATAGACATCGCAGAAGAACTGAAGAAGATGTTCTGATAATTCCATACGTAAGGATTCTCCTCCGAAGCCTCGGGGGAGAATCTTTGTTTTTGACGTGTCCCTTTCCGCCGCTTTTACGCCTTTTACCTTCAACGAAAAATGGACCTGCCAAAGCAAAAAGCACACTCCCGCAAATGCTGTGAAAAGGACCGCAACCAAAGTGCTTCATTTCATATTAAACTCGAAAAAATCCCCTTAAAACCTTGACATAAACTGCGCTTTATGTTATACTTAATACGATAGTTTTTTACATTCTTTGCGACTGACGGATATGTGGAGCACCACAGAGGAACAAAGAATGTGCCGGGATAATTCTTCCGGCTTTAGCCGACCGTCTGGGCACATTTACTCCGCGCGGAGCAAGTGTGTCCTTTTGTATTTGCATCAAATAAACACAGACTGAAAGGAACAGTAAACATGAAAAAAGTTGGCATAGTAATGGGCAGCGACAGCGATCTTCCCATCCTTCAAAAATCTATAGATACTCTCAAGGCTCTTGAAATTCCCTATGAGGTACACGTGTACTCAGCACACAGAACCCCCGTGGAAGCAAGAGATTTTTCTGTTAATGCAAGAGAGCGCGGCTTCGGCGTTATCATCGCCGCCGCAGGTATGGCAGCTCACCTCGCAGGAGCAATAGCCGCTAACACCACACTTCCCGTTATCGGTATTCCCTGTAAATCATCAAATCTTGACGGCCTTGATGCACTTCTGTCTACAGTACAGATGCCCTCAGGCATCCCTGTAGCAACAGTTGCCATCAACGGCGGCGCAAACGCGGCGCTCCTTGCGGCTCAGATCTTGGCAGTAAGTGATGCAGATCTTGCTGCAAAGCTTGATGCCAAGAGAAAGAGCGACGCCGCTGCAGTTCTCGCTAAGGACGCGGCAGTTTCCGCACAGTTGGGCTGATCTCTCGGTGTGAACCGAAATTAAGTAAAGCAAAACTCAGGTCTGTACAGAAAGACAAAAAAGAAAGGTTAGGTCAATTATGGGAGGATTTTTCGGAGCAGTATGTAATCACGACGCCATAGAGGACGTGTTCTTCGGCACCGACTATCATTCACATCTCGGAACAAGACGAGGCGGAATGGCAGCATTCGATAAGGAAAAGGGACTGCAAAGAGATATTCACAACATTGAAAATTCCCCGTTCAGAACCAAATTTTCAAATATTTTCGACGATATGACGGGTACGTCCGCCATCGGATGTATCAGCGACAGCGATCCTCAGCCCCTGCTCATCCGTTCGGCTCTCGGCAAGTTCGCCATCTGTACCGTGGGTGTTATCAATAACGCCGACGAGCTTATCGATAAATATTTCACAGCCAGCAGCGGTCACTTCAACGCCATGACGGGCGGAGCAGTAAACTCCACCGATCTTGCCGCGGCACTCATCAGCCGTAAGGAGAACTTCGTTGAAGGCATCAAATTCGTGCAGGATCTGATAGACGGAAGCATTTCCCTTCTGATCCTCTGTGAAGACGGCTCCATCATCGCCGCAAGAGATAAACTTGGCAGAACCCCTATACTCGTAGGTAAAAACGACGGCGGATACTGCGTTTCCTTCGAGTCCTTCGCTTACCAGAAGCTTGACTATCTCGACGAGCACGAGCTCGGTCCCGGTGAGATCGTAAGGATCACCAAGGATTCTATGGAGATCCTCGCAGAGCCCGGAAAGGAAATGAAGATATGTGCCTTCCTCTGGTCGTATTACGGCTACTCCTCCTCGAATTACGAGGGAGTGAACGTGGAGCGCATGAGATACCGCAACGGTGAGATCATGGCTGAATACGACAAGGAATGCGGCGTTGCGCAGGACTTAGACTTCGTCAGCGGAGTTCCGGATTCAGGTACCCCCCACGCCATAGGCTACGCAAACAAGAGTACCGTCCCCTTCGCACGTCCCTTCATCAAGTACACTCCCACGTGGCAGAGAAGCTTCACCCCCGCAAAGCAGGTCGACCGAAACCGCATAGCAAAAATGAAGCAGATCCCCGTACCGGAGCTTATCAAGGACAGAAAGCTCCTCTTTGTTGACGACTCCATCGTCCGCGGAACACAGCTCAAGGAGACCGTTGACTTCCTCTACGACAACGGAGCCCGCGAGGTTCACATGAGAAGCGCCTGCCCGCCCATCATGTACAACTGCAAATTCCTCAGCTTCTCCCGCGGAAGAAGCGACATGGAGCTCATCGCCCGCCGTGTTATCATGGAGCTTGAGGGCGAGGAAGGCGTCAAGTACGTGGACGAGTACAGCGATCCCACAACAGAGCGCGGACGCAAGCTCAGAAGGACCATTTGTGAGAAGTTCAACTTCTCCTCCTTAGAGTTCCAGTCCCTTGATGGTATCATAAAAGCCATCGGCCTTGAGCCCTGCAAACTCTGCACCTACTGCTGGACGGGTAAGGAATAATCCCCCTCCGACAGTCTGACGTATCAGCCCGAATATCCATACGGTTCGGGTCACACAAAAAAATTTCCACAGTTTTGTTTGAAAACTTCACTATAATCATAAAAAAACATATCCGCCCAAGGCGGAAAAGGAGTATATTATGCATTCAAATTCCAAATCCGACAGCTACGCTGCTGCCGGCGTTGATATTACCGCCGGTTATAAAGCAGTTGAACTTATGAAGAAGCACGTTGCCCGTACCCGTAACGAGGGATGCCTCGATGACGTTGGAGGCTTCGGCGGTTGTTTCGGTCTTCCCGTTGCAGGAATGGAGGAGCCCGTTCTCGTTTCCGGTACAGACGGTTGCGGAACAAAGGTCAAGATGGCTATCCTTATGGACAAGCACGATACCATAGGTATCGACGCCGTTGCAATGTGTGTAAACCATATCATTTGCTGCGGTGCACGTCCCCTTTTCTTCCTTGACTACATCGCTTGCGGAAAGAATATCCCCGAAAAGATAGCCGCTATCGTAGGCGGTGTTGCAGAGGGATGCGTTCAATCCGGTGCTGCCCTCATCGGCGGCGAGACCGCTGAGCATCCCGGCATGATGCCCGTGGAGGATTACGACCTCGCAGGATTTGCAGTAGGTATC
>CAYYRY010000211.1:0-3740 GCA_964474245.1 uncultured Ruminococcus sp.
CATCAGCCTGACCGACGTTACCGGAAACAGCGATAACTTCACAGTTGTTGTAGTTTTCCTTGAGCCAGGAGATCATGATGGATGTGTCAAGTCCTCCGGAGTATGCAAGGACGACCTTCTTTATATCTTCTTTTCTCATAAAAATTCACCTCTATGTATATTTATGCGCGTTTTCAAAAAACGTATGCACACATTATACACAGACTCAAGATGTTTGTCAAGTCATTTTCCCGAATATTTATGCAGTTTACAAATTGTTCACATTTCTTCGGAAATTCTGCCGAAAAAGTCTTCTTTCAGATAATTTTTCATCTGCAAATATTCACCTCCGATTGACAAAACACCCCTGCAGCATTATAATTAATTCAGCACAATACAATTCCGAAAGGAGACTTCTTTAATATGAAAATCACATTGGAAAGAGGCAGACCGGCACTCTTCGCAGACGATGGCAAACTGCTTTTCAAAGACATAACCTGCGGCGTCAGCTATAAGGGAGAGGACGGAGAGGTTGTTTCCCGTTACGTAGAAGGCGAGTGGACCGTCACCGAACTTGAAGGCGGATACGTTGCCTCCTGCCAAGGAAGCGACATCATCTTTGTCGAAGAGGGCGAGGGCTTTACGGTCCGTTGCATGTACACCCACGCAGGCGAGGATATCCCCGCACTTGAAGATTTCATAGTACTCTTCGGAAAAATCGGAGACAACATCAGAAAGCTCGTAAATCCCGAGATCCGCGAAGTAAACGGAAACCGCACAAACGAGATGCTCGCCGGAATGTACACCGTAGACTTCGTTTCCGACGGTCAGAATGAGCAGCTCTGCGGAGACTTCGGCGCATTCATCACCGACCGAGGAGAACATTACATTGCCGGATTCCTTACCGCAGACGAATATTTCAGCGGAGTCAACATCTGCCGCAACGGAACCATTGAAGCGCGTGCCTTTGCCGAGCATCACGCTTTACCCTGCGGAAAGACACTCACAAGCGACGTCTTCCATATCACCCCCGTATGTGACGTAGTCCGAGGACTTCACGAATTCTGCGACACCGCAGTAAAATATATGGATGATAAACCGAGACTTGACTTTGATGTTCCGTCCGGCTTTTGCACGTGGTACTACTATCTCGGCGAGATCAGCGACAGCATCATCACGAGAAGTGCTGAGGAGATGGCGGCAAACAGCGCCAAGCTCCCCGTAAGATACGTACAGATCGATGACGGCTGGCAGAAGTGCTACGGTCAGTGGGAGGAGAATGAAAAATTCGCCTCAGGGATGAAGGCGTGTGCTGACAAGATCATATCAGAGGGCTTCCTGCCCGGTCTCTGGTTCGCTCCTCTTTGGGCAAGATTTGCACAGGTCGCAAAGGATCATCCCGAATATTTCGCCAAGGACAGAAGAACCGGCGAACAAACTCTCTGCTTTGACTACTCCGTAAAGGGCACCTGCGATTATATGAGCGAGGTATTCCGCCGCGCCACCTACGATTGGGGGTACAAATATCTGAAGCTCGACCTTATGACCACCTGCCTCGGAGACTATGTGTACAGCGATCCCGATTTCAACTCTCTTAAGAACTACAAAAAGTGCATGACAACCATCCGCGACAGCGTACCGGAGGACACCTTTCTGCTTGCGTGCACCGCACCCTTTCTCCCCTCCGCCGGTATCGTTCACGGAATCAGATCAAGCTGTGACATATTCGGTGATTGGAATTCATTGCTTGAAGTAATGAACCGCACGTTGAAGCGCTACTACTACCACAAAAAATTCTTCTTCAACGATGCGGATTGTCTCATCATCCGCAAGTCGGAGAACGAAGACTCTGAGTGTCAGAGGCAGTGTACCCGAAACGACGAGGAGATCAAGTCATACATATCAGCCACTGCAGCAACGGGCGGAATACTCATGTTCTCCGATAAGCTGAGTCTTCTTTCCGCAGATCAGACAGAAATGCTCTCCTATCTGTTCCCGCAGAACACCGACGCAGCTCTCCCCCTCGACCTCACCGAAACTATCATCCCCCGAGTTCTTGACTGCGGAGTCAGAGGAGACCTGCGTACCGTTATACTCATCAACTGGGACGACAAAGAAAACACCGTCAGCTTCAAAGCAGGCGGCATAGTATTCGAGTTCTGGTCAAGAAGTGACAAGGGTTACCACGACGTGTACAGTACAGACCTCAGACCTCACTGCTGTGAAGTGCTGTTTGTATCACAAAAGGATACCCCCTCCGTCATAGGTACAGACTCAAGACTTATCCCCACGATAAACAGCTCTTATGAAGACGGAAAGCTCACAGTAGAATTCGCTAAGGAAAACGAGTCCCTCTTTGTTGCGGCAAGCAGCCTTGAATGCGACACCTGTGAAGTGATACGTATTTCCGACGGGCTTTACAAGATAACCGGGACTTCAGACAAAATGACCGCTTGTCTTACAGCGTCTCTATAACGGAATAACACTTGTCCGCTGTGCCATTCGGTACAGCGGATCCTTTATCTGAATCACAAAAAGTGCCAACGTCGTCCTCGAAAAATCAACAGCACCACAAGTGCCGCATTCAGCGCACCGAACAATTTCCAAAAACTGTAATTCACGTGATGCATTTCACCGTCTGCTTTCATAACGCCCGAATTTGCGTTATCTTCACCAATTTTTTCGACATTTTTATCGTATCTTTATAACATCAATCGGTTGACAAAATACCTCACGTATGATAAAATATAGGTTAAGGTAAAGCTTAATATTTCATCTTGTATCATCAACTTTTTTACCTAATAATTATAGCATGACTTTATCTGAACGTTATTGAACTGCCGTCTTGTCCGTAGGATAAGAGTTTTTTTGAAAGGAGTAGGACCATGACTAAATGTGTTAAAGCAAACATCATCGACTCCATGTCTGTCCCGAAACTTAACGAGTATTTTTCAGACGCACTGTCTGCCCCCACGGCAGCAGATGTTTTCGGCGTTTTCAATTTCCCGGAGTATACTGTTTTTCCCGGTTTTTGCGATGTGCATGTGCATTTTCGTGAACCGGGCTTTTCTTATAAAGAGACCATAGCTTCCGGAAGCAAAAGCGCCGCAAGAGGCGGATATACAGCCGTCTGTACCATGCCAAACCTCTCCCCCGTGCCCGATTCCGCAGAGCACCTGAAGGAGCAACTTGACATCATAGCAAGGGATTCCATAATCGACGTGTTCCCATATGCCGCCATCACCGTCGGTCAGAAGGGCGAGACCCTCGCAGACTTTGACGCAATGGCAAAGGATGCAATCGCATTCTCAGACGACGGACGCGGAGTACAGGACGACGGAATGATGCGTGAAGCTATGCTACGCGCCAAGGCAATGGGCAAAATGATCGTTGCCCATTGTGAAGTCAATTCCCTTCTTCGCGGAGGATATATCCACGACGGAGAATATGCAAGAAATCACTCTCACAGCGGCATCTGCTCTAAAAGTGAATACGCACAGGTAGAACGCGACCTGAAGCTTGCCGAAGAAACAGGCTGCCCCTACCACGTGTGCCACATTTCCGCAAAGGAAACGGTCTCCCTCATCCGCGACGCTAAAAAAAGCGGCATCGACGTCACCTGCGAAACAGGTCCCCATTACCTCGTAATGGACGACAGCGATCTCGAAGAACACGGAAGATTCAAAATGAATCCTCCTCTCAGAAGTAAGGCTGATCGCGAGGCTCTGATCGAAGGTATACTTGACGGCACCATCGATATG
>CAYYRY010000212.1:0-1124 GCA_964474245.1 uncultured Ruminococcus sp.
AATATCATTAGTTATCCACGTGCAGTCTCACGAAGGCGTTCTTCAACTATTTTAAACCTATAATGGTCTCTGACGGAATCAAATACATTGTCTGAAAGTGTGTTTAGATACTCCATGGCGGCATTTTCGGTTGACGATGCACTGTTTGTCATTGAAAGTCTTGGGTCGTCTTTATCACGCGGCCTTACCAAAAGTGATGTCGGCCATTTGTCAGGCGGCAATATCACATGATTACCAAGCAATCCATCACTGTATCGATCATATGATTCGATATTAACAAGCATCTTTTCAAGTTCATCAAGTGCACGTTCTTTTTCATCAAGTTTAACATAAAGTCTCGCACAATGAAAATGTGCATTAATGAGAAGCTGTTCGTCAAATGCATAGTCATTGTTTTCATAGAATAATTCTACAAATCCAATAGCCTTCAGCCAAAGCGTAAGAAGCTCGCTGTACGTAAACATGGGATGGTCTTCACCAAATACGTTCATCAAATTACGCAAATCCCAAATTAATTCATCAAAGTGTCTGTGGATCTGAGAACGCATTTCGTCTGCCCATTCCACGCCGCGTAAGGTCATCCTACGGCACTGAGCCCTTGTATATATAGGATCGGGTATCGTATCTGCAAGAGACTTTGCCATCTCAGGCTTTCCGACATTCATATAAAGGCCGCACAAATTACCTATCGCAAAATTCTTTGTGTCTTCGTCGTTTGTTCCTGCACGGATACGTTCAAACAAAGCGATACTTTCGTCCATGTCAGTACGTTCACCTGACTGACTCAGACAAAAAGCCAATTCTTCCATAAGCTTATATGCATCGGGATACTTTTCCAATCCTTGACGGTATATTCTTATAGCATTATCTCGATTTCCTGTACAGAAAAGCTCTCTTGCTTCGTTATAAATTTCTTCAATTTGCGCGTCCTTTGTTTCAACGTCAATGCCGAGAATCACATCTGCACTAACACGAAAAACATTTGCAAGCTTCGGCAAATAAGTAATATCCGGTAGGACACGGTCCGTCTCCCACTGAGAAATAGCTGAAGGGGTAAGACGGAGCATTTCGGCAAGCTGTTCCTGCGTAATATCCCGTTCACGACGCAGTTTTTTTATGTTCGT
>CAYYRY010000212.1:1134-3732 GCA_964474245.1 uncultured Ruminococcus sp.
ACCTCATAGTAAAAAATTCAAAAGTACTTTTGTTGTATATATGATATCATAGTTTTAACGTCAGTACAATTACGTATTTCAAAAGCAGTCAGTTTAGCCACGCTAATATTTTTATGTTATAATTTAAGAAATCGCCAAAGGATACGTAGGGGACGGCGCCACGACGTCCCGAAACGAAAGACTTGAGACATAAAATATGTCTTAATCCACCGAAACGGGGCGTCGAGGGCGCCGCCCCCTACAATTTATTGTGTATTTTTCACCTTAATACGACAGTCACTTACTTATTTTCAATCAAATAACCTTAGCCGCAGGAACGTACTCAAGTCCAAGGCTGCGCGCTACGTTCTCGTTGGTACACTTGCCGCCGTATACGTTAAGTCCGTTTGCAAGACCTGCGTCCTTAGCACAGGCTCTCTCAAGACCCTTGTCTGCGATCATTACGGCATACTTCATGGTAGTGTTGGTTAGAGCAATGGTGGACGTTCTCGGAACCGCACCGGGCATATTTCCTACGCAGTAGTGTACTACGCCCTCTTCGATGAACACGGGATCTGCGTGTGTTGTAACGTGGGATGACTCACAGCAGCCGCCCTGGTCGATGGCGATGTCAACGATGACCGCGCCGGGCTTCATGAGCTTAAGGTGCTCACGGCGAACGAGCTTGGGTGTGGCGCCGCCGGGGATAAGTACAGAGCCGATAACAAGGTCAGCCTCCGCAAGAGACTTACGGATGTTAGCCTCCGTGCTGTAGAGAGTGGTGATGGAGGAGCCGAACACGTCGTCAAGATATGCAAGTCTGTTGTGGTTTACGTCAAGAAGAGTTACCTGTGCGTCCATACCTACCGCTACCTTAGCCGCGAACGTGCCTGCGATACCGCCGCCGATGATAACTACGTTACCTCTCTCTACACCGGGCACGCCGCCGAGAAGGAGTCCGCGTCCGCCGAAGCATCTTTCGAGGTACTTAGCACCTTCCTGGATGCTGAGACGTCCTGCGATCTGGCTCATGGGTCTGAGGCAAGGAAGGTTGCCGTCTGCGTCTGTGATGGTCTCGTACGCAACAGCCTTTACGCCTCGCTTCATAAGAGTCTCCGTGAGAGAAGGGTTGGGTGCAAGGTGGAGATAAGTATAAAGGATCTGTCCCTCGCGGAGAAGCTCGTACTCGCATTCCTCGGGCTCCTTGACCTTGATGATCATATCTGCTCTCTCGTATACCTCAGCGCCGGTTGTCACGAGCTCGGCGCCTGCCGCCAGATATTCCTCGTCTGTGAAGGATGCTCCTTCGCCTGCTTTGGTCTCTATAAGTACGGTGTGTCCCTTTGATGTGAACACAGAAACGTTGTCGGGGGTAAGCCCTACACGGAATTCGTTATTCTTAAGTTCTTTGGGTGTTCCGATAATCATAATTAAATCTCCCGAAATAACAAAAATAAATGATATTTATTATACCACAATGAATTCTATATGACAAGAGAAATTTTTCATTAATAATGAAAAAATTATTCCATAAATTCGCTGCAAATTTCAATGACTGCCACAAAATCATTCAATTTACGGTATTATATCAACTGAGTCACCTCATAATAGCCGCGCTCATTAGTATAATGATATCACTCTTGCTTTCACAAAACAATCGCAAATAAAAAAACGCATCTTGCAAAAAACGAAAAATTATGATATAATTCACTCAAACCAAATACCAAAGGCAACGACACATGTGGCACCTTAGTGCGTAAATCTGATTACGGTACTATGTCCCACAGGTGTTTTTTGTTGCCTTAATTTTATTTAAAGAAAGGACTTCAAGTCATGCCGAGAAATCTATTCCAGCGAATGATATTCGCACTTATCACCGTAATCATCACAGTTCACGCCTACGTATTTTACAGCCTTTATGTTATACACGGCGAAATGTTCATGAACCTGACCGGAGAGTCAAGCGTACTTGCAGCCATAGATAAAATGGGAGGGGTTCCCGTATTTGGAACACCTGTGCCGATATGGGCGGTTGTTATTATTGAATTCGTATTAGCCTATACTTTCGAGAACCTCCTCGGTTCTCCACTCTCATTCAAGCTTGCATCTATGAATTTCGATCCCCGCACGACACATCCCGTAATATTTGAAAGTACAATAATCAGCGCCACCGTTGCAATAATGTGTCCGGTTATGAGCTTTTTGGCAGCATTCTTATACTACAACTATTCAGGAGGATTCAACTTACTCACCCTGCTTGCAGATTGGCTGAAGCTCGTATGCTTCAATTTCCCGTTTGCATTCTTCATGCAGCTTTTCTTTATACAGCCCCTTGTGAGAACTGTATTCAAAAAACTGTTTGCCAAAGATATTAAATCGAGAGAAAAACACGCTGAAAGCATCGAAGAAGCCGCATAACAAAAAAAGAAGGTTCATCAAAATGAGCCTTCTTTTTTGTTAAACATATATAATTATCTCATATCCACGGAAAATAACCGTCCCCGAAGCCGTCTCTGAGAGTAGCAAGCCTCTCTTTAAAGGTTTCCCCATTGCTTGGACCGAGAATTATGTCAAAGTAAGGGAATACAGCTGATGCGAAAGCCGCCGCTTCGTCGTGCG
>CAYYRY010000213.1:0-3705 GCA_964474245.1 uncultured Ruminococcus sp.
TCTGGCAGAACACAGTAGATCTGTTCCGTTCTCTTGATATCCCCGTAAGAACTCTTGAGTGCTGCTCCGGTGACCTTGCTGACCTTAAGGTCAAGTCCTTCGACGTTGAAGCATGGTCTCCCAGACAGAAGAAGTATTTCGAGGTAGGCTCCTGCTCTAACCTCGGTGACGCTCAGGCAAGACGTCTCAAGATCAGAGTAAACGGCGAGGACGGTAAGAAGTACTTCGCTCACACCCTCAACAACACCGTTGTTGCTCCTCCCAGAATGCTCATCGCTTTCCTTGAGAATAATCTTAACGCAGATATGAGTGTATCCATCCCCGAGGCTCTCAGACCTTACATGGGCGGCAAAGAAAAGCTCACCCCCTTCAAAAAGTAATACTCATGAGACCTCCGTTCATACAAACCGTATGTTCGGAGGTCATGCTTTAAATTACCGAAAGGCAGGTGCTGTCTGTGAATAACCGTACAGATATGAAATACAACATCCGCGTATTTTTCAAGCGTACCACACTACCCATCTGTTCCGCCGTTTTCTTTCTCGTGCTTTTCATCAAAAGCTACCGTTTACTCACCACCTATGCTGTAAATCCCTTGTATTTTGCGTCTCTGCTGCTTGCCGTTCCCGTCCTTTTCTTTGCAGGCTTTTCCGTTTACCTTAACGTAAAGGATATGTGGGTCGGTCAGTGTGTTAAAATATCATTGGTATTTATCGTAATATTCGCCATTGCATATAACCTCGGATATACGTATTTTCTCAACGAGGCTACAAATCAGATCATCACGGATACCGCAAAATATTCCCGTTCCGTCCGTCTCAGCTCACTTTACGATGACAGACATCTCGAAATATTCCCCGACAGTATTCCGGAAAATGCTCATGATATAAGCTTCACCTATATTCCCCTGTACCGTTACGGCAAAGAATCCGTTACTCTTTATTTCAAATCTGACAAAAATACCGTCAATGAGCTTGAAGCGGATGCCAAGGACAGATGTCTCTGGTACAGTACACCTGAAATTGCAAAGCAGCTCGACATACAAATGCAGTACGAGCACTACAAATATACACCATATGAAAGCAATGCCGCAGATCCCTTGCCTGACGATTTCACAATATATGTCTTTGCAAGCAATCATCTTGAAGAGGACGAATTCGGTATTCTGACCTACGCGGCATTCAGCCCCGACAGAGGTGAGGTCATTTTCAATTCCCGCTTCTGGTGGAACTGATGGCACAAGTGAT
Source organism: uncultured Ruminococcus sp. (assembly GCA_964474245.1). Taxonomy (GTDB): domain Bacteria; phylum Bacillota; class Clostridia; order Oscillospirales; family CAG-272; genus RUG11130. The sequence goes on from CAYYRY010000213.1 coordinate 1,248, forward strand.
GATTTGTCACACCTCTTTCATATTCTAAAATTCCCATGTGATGAGTTATAAAATCCGATACTCTTTACTTAAATACTACAAAGTAATCCAAAGAAAGGTTTGGTCAATACTATGAACGTACTCAAGCATTTACCTGTAAAATCATGCTACGACGGTCACCCGAGAGGTCGCAAGGATATGCAGTTCGTAACAAGCGACGTTTTTGATGACAGAGTACTTACCGTAAGCAATGCAAAATGGATATGGAACCGCGTGAGTGAAGCTGATACCTATGAGATATTCAGACGTAAGGTTACCCTCGATGCTGTTCCCGAAACCGCTGAATGTATTATTGCTGCTGACAGTAAGTATACCCTGTATATCAACGGTGAGATGATTGTCTTTGAAGGCTCGCTGAAGAGAGGCCCTACTCCATATGACACCTTTGCGGACAAGATCGATATTGCCCCCTACCTTAATACAGGAGAAAACACCGTATGCGTTCAGGTAAGATATTACGGTCTTGACGGTTTTTCCCATGTTGACAGCGGTCATGGCGGATTCCTTTTCAGCTGTGACTCAATCTCCCTTTTCAGTGACGAATGCTGGCGTGTCCGCAGAAACACCGGCTTCTACCACAGAGTAGAGGAGCCGTTCATGCCTACCTTCCGTTTTGCGGAAAGTAACGTTTGTTTCGACGGAAGACTTGACATCGGCGAATTCTATCTTCCGGACTATGACGACTCAGCATGGGACAACGCAACTGTCATATCCGCTGATCGTTACGGCAGACTCATTGAGCGAGTTATCCCACTTTTCAAGGATTTCGGTCTCAAGGACGTGCCGTATGACGTCTTCCCGGAAAAGGAAGCTGTTCCCTATGCCCGTGACCTGATTATCGATATGCCCTATAACTGCCAGTTCTCCCCTTACATTGATCTTGTGGCTGAAGACGGCGGAGAAGTCAATATATACACAAACCGATACGCCGACATAGGCGGATACAATATCAGAGTTCAGTACATCACGAGAGAGGGCAGACAGCAGTTTGAGTCCCCGGGATGGATAAACGGACACAAGCTCATAGTAGAGCTGCCTGCAGGTGTTAAGGTAAACGCCATTAAGTACCGCGAGACGGGTTACGCAACGGAGTTTGAAGGCTCCTTCACATCAAATGATGCTCTTCTCAATAAGCTTTGGGAAAAAGCGCGCCGTACGCTGTACATCACCATGCGTGACACATTCTTTGATTGTCCCGACAGAGAAAGAGCTCAGTGGTGGGGAGATGCTGTAAACGAAGCTGAAATGTGCTACTATTCACTTTCAAATGATGCACATAAACTCATCAAAAGCGGTATTCTCAGTCTTGCCGCATGGCAGCACAAGGACGGAGCCATGCAGACCGTCGTTCCCGACATAAGCGAATGCTTTGAGCTTCCTTTGCAGAATCTTGCAGGTGTCAGCGGCTTCGGACAGTACGTGTTCTACACGGGTGACGTTGAGACCGCCCGCAAGATATACAGCTTTGTTAAGAGTTATCTTATGCTTTGGGAAACTGATACTGACGGAACGGTACTCCACAGAAATGGTTCATGGGACTGGCCCGATTGGGGTGAAAACGAAGACTTCCCCGTTCTCGAGAATGCTTGGTATTACTTTGCACTCAGTAAGTTTATCTATATGTGTAAGGAAGCAGGACTTGACTGTGCCTTTGCTGAAGAACGTGCTGATAAATTGAAATCTGCCTTTAACGCAAGATTCTGGAACGGCGAATACTACACCTCACATGGTGTCAAGGATGACAGAGCCAACGCCATGGCTGTTATCTCAGGACTTGCCCCTGCAGAGTATTATCCTGCGCTGAAAGAGCTTTTGACTACTGTCATGAATTCAAGTCCGTACATGGAAAAGTACGTTCTCGAAGCACTTTGTCAGATGGGCTATCACACAGAGGCACTATGCCGAATGAGACTCCGCTACCGCGAGATGACCGAGGCGTATCACACCACCCTTTGGGAGCACTGGGAGCCTGTAGGCGGAACTACCAACCATGCGTGGACAGGCGGTCCGCTTGTAATAATGAGTAAGTATATCGCAGGTATACGTCCAACGGATACTGCTTACAAGTCATACGTTGTTGCCCTCTGTGCAGGTGATCTTGAAAGCTTCTCCTGCGAGGCTCCGACGCCTTATGGCTTGATCGGGGTAAAATACAACCGCACGGAAGACGCAATAAATGTAGTCATAAAATCACCGGAAGGTGCTGTTGGTACCGTTGAACTGCCATATGCAGAAGGAAGTGAAATCATGGTAAACGGTAAGTCGGCATCAGGTGACGTATGCGAAAGCGTAGTCAGATTCCCCGTTTGTGGAGGCATTGATACTTTTACTGTAAAGATAAGGTAAGTTCACCAATGGTAAAAACTGGTTCTATAATAAAAGTTGGGGTATCTGGAGACAGATAGCAAAAAAAAATAGG
>CAYYRY010000214.1:0-3692 GCA_964474245.1 uncultured Ruminococcus sp.
CCATCAAACGTAGAGCTCCTCGACACCCTCACCTCCGTAGGGATCACCACCGCATATTTCAACGTCTCGGATTTCGACGACTATCTCCGTATGCTGAAGATATGCACGGACATTACGGGAAGGGCTGATCTGTACCTGAAAAACGGCATCGACGTAAAGGAGAGGATAGATAATATCAAGGCAAGCTTCACCTTGCCCTCCGACGAAGATCAACGGAAGGTGCTCTTTCTCAGAGCATCTGCGGGATATATCCGTGCCAAGAACAGCAGCGGCAGTATCCTCGGTGAGATGCTTGGCGATCTCGGATGCATCAATATTGCCGACAGAGACGACTCCCTTCTTGAAAATCTGAGCATCGAAGGGATACTGAAAAACGAGCCGTACCATATCTTCATCGTTCAGGTAGGCGACGATGAGTCCGCCGTCCGTGAAAACGTCGATGCTATGATGAATGAAAACCCTGCGTGGCAAACGCTGTCCGCCGTAATTGAAGGCAGAGTCCACTACATGGACAAACGTCTGTTTAACTTAAAACCTAACGCTTTATGGGGAGATTCCTATGAAATTCTCTGTGAGATCCTCAAATAAAAAAAGTCTTATCCCATATCTGTACCTGTCAACTACCCTGCTGCTCTGCGCGGCATTTGTTCTGAGTATTATGTTCGGCAGTACACGAATATCCATGTCCGCCGCCTTGGATGCCATACTGAATTCCGCGTCGGGAACGGACGCAAGGATACTCCTGTACGTCAGACTTCCCCGTACACTCGGCTGCATCCTTGCGGGTGCAGCCTTAAGCGTTGCAGGTGCGGTAATACAGGCGGTCTTATCAAACAGCCTCGCCTCACCGGGTATCATCGGCGTAAACTCCGGTGCGGGACTTGCCGTTACCGTTTGCGCCTCCGTCGGTATCTTCGGCGGATGGAAGCTGTCCCTTGCCGCATTCGCAGGTGCCGCCGTTGCCGCATTGGCTGTGAGCACCGCCGCTGCAAGACTTAAAGCCAACGCAGGTGTCGTCATCCTCATGGGCGTTGCCGTAAACAGCCTCCTCGGAGCCGTGTCCGACGCCATAGCTGCCTTTGACCCCACCCTCAGCTCAATGACGGTGGATTTCCGCATCGGTGACTTTTCCTCCGTAACATACACAAAGCTCCTCCCCACAGCCGTTATCGTAATGTCGTCCCTCCTTTTCACCTTCACCATGTCAAACTATCTTGACGTGCTGAGACTGGGCGACGACGTCGCATCTGGTCTGGGGCTGAACACGGGTGTGACCCGCACGCTCTTTTTGCTGTTGATGTCTCTTCTTGCGGGAAGTGCCGTCAGCATCGCAGGACTATTGTCCTTCGTGGGACTTCTCGTCCCCCACGCCGTAAAGCGCCTCGGCATATCATCTCCAAAGCACCTGCTCCCCCTGTGCGCCGTGACGGGAGGTTCCTTTGTCACCCTTTGCGACCTGGCATCAAGAACCCTGTTCGCCCCCCATGAGATACCCGTCGGTATAATCATGTCTGTGATCGGTGTCCCCGTATTCGTGCTTATACTGTTAAATAAGAAGGAAAGGAGCGCCTTATGATCAAAATCGAAAGCCTTTCCGCAGGATACGGAAGCGGTGACGTTATAAAAGGTGTGTCAGCTTCCTTTGAGCAAGGCATGATAACATCAATAATCGGCCCCAACGGATGCGGAAAAAGCACCCTTCTCAAAGCTGTGGCAGGACTTATTACCCCATCCTCGGGAAGCGTGAGCGTAGACGGAGTGTCACTCTCAAAAATGAAGCCTCAGGAGAGAGCCAAAAGAATATCGTACCTGCCGCAGACCAGAAGACTCCCCCATATGACGGTATTTGAGCTTATCCTCCACGGAAGATTTCCTCACCTGAGTTTTCCAAGGGTATATGGGAAACGTGATCACAAAGCAGCCGAGGAAGCAGCATTTCGCATGGGGCTTACAGAGCTGTCAGACAGACCTCTCTCCACTCTGTCCGGCGGTATTCTCCAAAAGGCATACGTCGCCATGGCTCTTGCACAAAGCACCGACCACATCCTCCTTGACGAAGCCACGACCCACCTTGACGTGTCACACAGCTTCAGACTCATGGATATCCTCAAAAATTTGAAGGAGGACGGACACTCCGTAGTCACCGTGCTCCATGATCTCCCCCTCGCCATGACTTATTCAGACACGGTCATCGTCATGAACGAAGGCAAGATCGTATCCGCCGGCACGCCTTGTGAGATAATGTCATCAGGTATCATCAGAGACGTGTTCGGCGTAGGACTTGAGATGTCTCACAACACCGATACCCCGTCCTGTTATTACGTAAAATAAAGGAGATGCCGTGACAAAATATTTTCCTCTGTTCGCAGATATAAAAAACCGCCCTGTGCTGATAATCGGTGTCACAAAAGAAGCCGTAAAAAAGCTTGAAAAGCTCCTGCCGTACTCACCTGACATCACCGTAGCCGCACCAAACGTCTCACCCGATTTATCAGACGACCCTTCGGTAACCTATATATCCGCAAATCCCCGTGAGATCGAAGACTTAGTACGTCACGGCGGCTTCAGAATGGTCATAACCGCCGACAAAAGCTGTGTTGACCCGTCTGTCATATATAACTTATGCCTTGAGCGCGGCATCGAAATAAACACCGCAGACGACGCAGAAAACAGCACCTTTATCTTCCCTGCCACCGCAGTAAAGGGTAAGCTGACACTGGCCGTGTCAACCGAAGGCGCAAGCCCCGCCGCGGCGGTAATGATAAGAGATGAAGCGGAAAAAGCCATCCCGTCAAATATTGAGGATATCCTCGATTGGCTTGCCTCCGTCAGAGTCGGTCTCAGGGAGAACTCAAATCTGTCCGCCGCCGACCGACACAGCATATGCCGCAGGCTGACCGCGCTGGCATTTGAAAAAAACCGTCCTCTTACAAAGGAGGAGCTTAACTGCGTGACGGCTTCCCTTCACACATAATAACCTGATATCACCCTAACCCCACAGTGCTTTTCAAGCGCGTGGGGTTATCTGTTTTAAAAGCAAAATTCCAATTTTTCTTTGTGCATTGATATAATACTAACAGAAATCAGTTCGGGCACCGCTTGAAGCACAGCGCCCATGAAGAATAGAATATAACAAGAAAGGTGGGTCATTCGTGGAATGTAATATGTTCTATGATATAAAGAGCACTCCCATATCATCCCGAGAATCATTCAACAATACCATTCTGCTTCTGACATTGGTAAAAAGCGAGCATTACTATATCGTAGGCTTTTCAAGACCGCGAAACACCATCGAGATAGCATTCGATTTTGACAGTGATCTTCACGACACAGTAACCGAATCCATGACCGTGGATTTTGACTCCGACAAAGATAATATCGTGATCATGTGTACTCTGCAGAATATTGACGTCTCATCTGACAAGTCTCCCGTCTTGCCTGACGTTTCAGGCAGCTTTACGGTACAGGATGACTGCGTGGTATATGAATACAGGTTCAAAAAAGACAAAATCATTCCCGCAAGCATCAACAGCATCAACAGTCACCTGATGTTCGCCAAAGCAGAGATCATAAAATACCTTGAAAATCACTATATGACAAAGCTGTCGTAAGGTGCTTCAATCAAATATCAGCCAAAGACCGAAAGGAGACCGGTATGAATCCGTATACACTCGGAAAAACCTATTCAAAAG
>CAYYRY010000215.1:0-3687 GCA_964474245.1 uncultured Ruminococcus sp.
CAAAGGGTGCGTCTGACATGACACTGACCGACGACAACTTCGCTACCATCGTTGATGCTGTCCGCGAGGGCCGCGGCATCTACGCAAACATCAAGAAGGTTGTCGGCTTCCTCCTGGGAACAAATATCGGCGAGGTCATCACCGTATTCGCCGCTATGCTTCTGTGGCACAAGACACCTCTCCTCTCCATGCAGCTTCTCTGGATCAACCTCGTAACCGATTCTCTTCCCGCCATTGCCCTCGGTATGGAAGCAGTTGAAGCAGACGTTATGGACAAAAAGCCGAAGCCGAAAAACGAAGGAATCTTCGCTCACGGTCTCGGTATCCGTGTTGTACTTCAGGGTATTATGTTCGCACTTCTCACTCTTATCGGCTTCAAGCTCGGCGAGAACATGATGAGCAGTATCGAAGCAGGACAGACCATGGCATTCATGGTGCTCGCGCTCTGCCAGATCGTTCAGGCATTCAACATGAGAAGTGAACATTCCCTCTTCAAGATCGGACCCTTCGGCAACCGCACACTTAACCTTGCCGCACTTGCTTCAACAGCACTTGTAGCTCTCGTCCTTTTCACTCCCGTAAGAAGTGCATTCGGACTTGTGCTTCTCACACCTCAACTTTACCTTATCGCCCTCGGTCTCATCTTCGTTCCGTTGGTAGTAATGGAATTCTGCAAGCTCGTAGGCTTCATCAACCACAAAAAATAATCAGATAAGCAAATCCTCCGTGACCTGTGATACACAAGTCGCGGAGGTCTTTTATATAGCGTGATCTCAGCTTGTGTCATATTCAAAAACGGTACTCTACCCACGACAGGTAAAGTACCGTTTGCTTATTCATCGGTCTCTTGCGGCAATAACGCGGTTAAGCGCTTCAATGGAGTCGTCGATAATGCGGCGATTGTCAGGACGTACAGCGCAGAGTATCTTTCTGCGTGTTGAATCCATCACGTATCTCTCTTCGTCTGCGATAACGGGTGCTGTCATCTCGTACATATCAACGGCATCCGGAACGGTGAATATGGCTACCGCCATATAGTCACACATGACCTTATGCCACTTGGGATCGGCAAATCTCTCCTCACTGAATATCTTAAGCGGAAGACCTCTCTTCAGGTGATATGCCGCCTTTCCGTCTCCGTTCAGCTTCGCAAGATCAGAATGATCCATATCAAGCACAACTGAGCCGTCGGGTGAGCAAGGAAGCCAGACGGTGGCTATGGGAAGATTCATCAGATACTGAGCTGCCGCATAGTCGGAATACAGGTTCCACTCATGGAATCCGCCGCCTTCCTTGTAAACGCAATCGCCGCCAAGCCAGACTATACATATCTTATCCATAATAGAAGGATCAATAAGGCAGGCAGAGATGGCATTGGTAACGGGACCTGTCACAAGAACGTACACAGGCTCGTCATATTTATGTGCCATTTCAATAATGAATCTTGCCGCAGGGCTGTCTGTGGGAGCAAGTCCTTCATTTTTGGAGATTCTTGAGCGTGCGCCCTTAAAGAGAGGAAGCTCCTCGGGGGTAAGACCGAGCGCATCATATGTTGTCAGAACGTCAGCATATGCACGAAGCATGACCTCTTCCGTGTTTTCCGCAACTACGTCCTCATACTGTGCAGAGCAGCATACGCCGAGAATCTCAAGTCCGGGACAACCGAGGGCATAAGCAAGAGTATACTGGTCGTCGATCTCTCCGTTGTAGTCCCCGTCAAGAATCACCTTTTTCACTCTGTCGCTGTGAAGATCATCTAAAATCTGCCTATTTGTCATATCTTTATTCCTGCCTATTTGTCATATCTTTATTCCTTTCTAAGGTTAAATTACTCAAGCTTTCATCTCTCAAGCAGATCCCATGAAAGACGCAATATATCCTCATTTCCCGAGGAATTAACGATTTCAATATATCCCGGTGCCGGGGACGGATTCAACAGTCCCGCATCCTTCAGCCTGTTATACGTTTCTCTCGCAGTGCCGAGCGCACCATCGTATATTGCGACTCCGTCTCCGAGTGCCCTTGCGATAGCTTCTCCCGCATGAAGATAATGAGTACAGCCGAGTACTGCGGAATCGATATTCCTGCCTCTCATAGGCTCCTCAAGAAGTCCCTTTAAACAAGCGTCCATCTCCTCACCGTCGGTGACGCCTCTTTCGATAAGCTCAACTAAGCCATGACACGGAACATCGATAAACTCTGCCCTGTCCTGATATTTTTCTATAAGACGGCGGAATTTTGTCTCTCTCAAAGTAAGCGGTGTTGCCATGACGAGCACCGTGGGATGCTCTCCTGACAGTGCAGCCGGCTTGACAGCAGGCTCCATTCCGATGATCGGCAGATTTTCGTATTTTCCCCTTAGATATGCGGCAGACGCACTGGTAGCGGTATTACAGGCAATAACGATAGCCTTCGCACCGTATGCCAGCAGATTCATGACAACTGCCTCCGAGACAGAAGTTACTTCCTCTGCGGTCTTCTCGCCATAGGGAGCATTGGCAGAGTCTCCGTAATATATGAAGTTTTCATGGGGCAAGACTTCCTTAAGCACCCTCAAAACACTTATTCCGCCCACACCGGAGTCAAAGACACCGATAGGGGCACAGTTACCGTATCCTGTCATACTTCTCTGTGAAAATCATATCCGCAATGCTTCAGAAATTCTCTCGCCATCATGGTAGAACCCATTTCATTGGGATGGACTCTGTCCCACGCAATACTGCATGAATGTCTGTGTGCAAATACGCGGTCAAACATATCCTGGAAATCTACGAAAATGCAATCGTACTTCACTGCAAGACGTCTGCATATCTCTACGTATTCATCCATTCTCGCTCTCATGGCATCCTCGCGCAAAGGCTCCATATAATAGGGAGTAAGGATAAATACGCCCTTCGCCTTTGCCTTGGAAGCCACGATCATCTTTTCCATATTCGATTCGTACTCATCGGGATACACATGATTTTCGTATGTAACCGGCACGTCAAACTGACGCCACACGTCGTTTATACCGATACAGATAGACACCCAATCGGGATCAAGCGAAATAACGTCACGGTCAAATCTCGCAAGAAGGTCTCTGCTCGTGTTACCTCCGATACCGGAATTGGTAACGCGGACCGTCATATCGGGATATGCTGTTATAAGAAGGTTCTCCACCATACGGACGTAACCGTGTCCGAGGCTGTTGAAAAGGCCCTCCCCAACAGGCTGATCGCTCCCCATATCGGTAACCGAATCACCTGCAAATACTATTCTGTCGCCGTGATTGAATATCATATTTATGACCTTACCTTTCATTGAGCTGAAGTACTTTTTCTCCGGCACGATGTTCTTCCCGACTTAGTGCTCAACAGTATCGGGGCACATCATCAACCTAACCTGCACCAAAGAATTCAAAAGCTTCAGGCTATACTTATCCGCATCGGATAATCTATATTGATTATAACGCAAGGGGGCATGAATGTCAATCTTTACAAGGGATTTTTTGAATTTTTACACTGTGTGCCATCTATACAAGACCGTGAAAACAAAAAACACAGTTTTTCTTTCATCAAGAATATAATATTTTCAAAGATAAAGCCTAAGTATTTTTGAAAAACAGCATATTACCGCTGTTATAAAAAGGAGACAAGTTTGAAATAAACAAACATCTCTCCGGGAACAGAAGGCATAGAAACAAAGACT
>CAYYRY010000216.1:0-3653 GCA_964474245.1 uncultured Ruminococcus sp.
GGTAAGGCTGTCCGTTACAGGCGGAGGGAGAAAGCCTTGCACATCTCAGGATTCGTTCAAGCTTATCGTCCTCTATCTCACGGCATGGGTCATAGCTTCTGCAGGATTGACGGTTTTCAGCTATCTCATTGAAATTCATTATCAATACTCCATATACAGCTTGCGCCACTCACACTGAAGCTTTTCGGCGGACGCATGGTATTCCTTGTAGGTAACGAGTCCGAATTCCTTCTTGATGCGGTCCATGGGCCACTCGGGATCCCTTGAGGAAACGGTGAATACATTGTCCTCGGACAGCGCACGGATCACCACCTTGTCTCCGAGAGCCTCGCGGATCTTTCCGATCTTCGGGAACTGTTCGTCAATGTGGAATACTTCCATGTCGAGGTCTACGTCAGCAATGCAGAGGTCGTCCCAGCGTGCGCTTTCCGCAACGGTCTCGCCCACGGGGTCGATAACTCTTGCTCTGTACGTGCGCACACTTGTGATGACCCAATACATATGGGTAAGCGCATAGGCATCGAGGAGACGTCCTCCGTCATAAGCGGCAGTCCAGATAACTGCCTTGACTCCCGCATCGGCAAGTGCCTGCCAGTACCATCTCCAGCCTATATCAAAGCAGGTGGCAATGCCGATCTTACCGAATTCGGTATCAACTACGCATGGCTCGGTTCCGGGTACGGAATTGTCGTTCAGCGACTCGCAGGGCACGGTGTGCATCTTGCGGTACTTGCCGACCTCCTTGCCGTTTCTGTCGAGCATAAGCGTTGTGATATGGCGCATATCGGGATATTTGTCATGGGGCTCGTAAAGATTAAACACGACGTAGGCGTTGATTTCACGTGCCATCCTTTTCATTGTCTCAACAGCTATGGGATAAAACTCACCGATTGACAGAGGCTCATTAGCCGCATACATCCAAAGCTGAGTTTCGGGGAAAATGAGTATATCAGGCTTGAGCGAAGCACATTCAAGGCACTTTGCCTTGTACCACTCAAGCATTTTGGTCTGTGTCTTGCCGTAGAAACGGGATTCATTTGCTGCTATTGATACTACTTTCATGTTGTTTTTACCTTTCAGGGGATTATTATGCTATTCGGGCAATGCTTGCATTTTATGACAACCCTCTTCATTGCAATCTATGATCTTGATTATCAAAGTCTCAGCACTCAGCGAAAGCTCTGTCCAGGACTTCGTTATACTTTTTCAGCAGGCAGTGAGGATCATCGTAGAGGTCACGTATCTCAGGGCACCAGGGTGACTCCCACTCAAGGGAGAGGTAACCGTCGTAGCCGATCTTCTTTAGCTCTCTTATAAGGAGAGCAAATGGAAAATCACCGTCTCCGAGGTCGGTGTGGGTATAGTGGTACTTATCGGGATCGACGGACGGCACGGCATCCTTAAGGTGCACGTGAACGGTGCTCTTACCTATATATGAGAGGGAAGTGGGTATATCTTCGTTATATTCGATACTGTGAAGCACGTCCCAAAGGACTTTCAGGTTTTGCATATCTGCCGCATCGATCACACGGCGGCACATAGCACCGCTTGATATCTCGCTGTGAGTCTCAAGCCATACCTCAATGCCTCGCTCGGATGCATATGTGCATATCTTCTTCAGTCCTGCGGCGATTCCTTCAACGTCGCAGTTTACGGCTTCGCTTACGGTCTTCGGTGTCTTACCTGCGAAAACCCGTATGGCAGGAGACCTGAGCTTTTGAGATAGCTCTATGTACTTTTTGTAAGTATCTCCCGTCTCGGCTCCCTGAACGGAAATGCTTGTTGCAACGTCGCATATGGGCATACCGTGTTCGGCAAACCGACGACCCCATTCTTCAGCATTGGTGAAGCTCTCAAGCATCCTGTCGTCAACTCGTAGCTCGACAGCATCCATTCCGCATTCCTCAGCGAGAGTTAATATCTGAGACATACTGTAATCAAGACAGCACAGAGTTGAAAAAGCTCTTTTCATATAAGTGATCCTTTCGGTTAATCAGGAATGCTTGGTCATTCGCATGGCGGCATCTGCTTTTATTTCAAACGACAGCTTTTCGCCTTTGATAAATCTGACGGCATCCTCTGCCAGCTTGTAGCCTATCATGGCACGGAGATCGTAAGTAGGTCCTGCCTTATGGGGGATGAGACAGACATTCTTCATCTGTCTCAGGGGACTGTCGTGGGGAAGAGGCTCTCTTGTAAACACGTCGAGAACGGCAGAAAATCTGCCTCCTGAAAGCTCCCTTGCAAGAGCTTCCTCGTCGATTATTGGTCCTCTGGAGGTGTTTACGAGCAGAGCGCCGTCAGGTATCAATGCAAGCTCACGGGCGCCTATGAGACCGCGGGTAGCCTTTCCAAGGGCGGCGTGGACCGATACTACGGAGCAGCTTGACAGTACCTCCTCGAAGGAGACCTGTCCGGCACCCACTTCACAGAGAAAATCCTCGTCAACCTTGTATGTGTCCCAAACCTTCAGCTTTACGCGGAAGGGCTTCATAAACCTCATCAGATTACGTGAAACGGAACCGACTCCGATAATGCCTACGGTTCGTTCAAACAGTCCTTTTGTCAGGTTGGGACTGTCCCAATAGTCACCGTTTTTCATGGAATTTACTTCGTCGGGAATGTGTCTGAGGGCGGCAAGGATATAGGCGAGAGCACCCTCAGCAGTAGACTCAGCATAAATGCTGTTACCGCTTATTACGGTTACTCCGTTTTCATAAGCACCGCCATCGATAAGATCGCCAACACTTCCGCCGGTATGTACAAGCAACTTAAGGCGGCAACCCTTGGAGGTGAGTCCGTTAGCTGACAGGGAAGGCGTTCCCCATCCTGTTACAAGCACGTCCATGTCCCGTGCTGCGGCGTAAATATTCTCATCAGTGTACCCTTTTCCCGTGTCGTTCAGGTACACGTTAAAGTGTTTCTTCAGAAGTGAGATCGTGTCTTCGCTGATAAAGCTTCGTCGAAGCTCGCCATCGGGTATAGTAATAAGTAGATTCATCATAGTTGTATCCATTCTGTATGGGGTCAGTTTATTGCGTGACGTATTGCGGAGTGACTTCATTTAAGCTCGATTACTTTATTCTTCCCCTTGTAGCTTACTGTAAGAATACCGTTTTCAAGAGAAAGCTGAGGCTCATCAGTTATTATATCATCGGTAGTAAAGCTGAATACCGAAGCAAAGAGGTATTCTCCCGGCTCAAGGATCTCTGTACAGTATGCGGGGAAGCCGCTTCCCGGAGCGAGAATATGCATACCGGGCATATGATATCTCACGGTATAACTTACGGGCACAGATGCTACGGTATACATTTTACTGTATTTGTTGTGACCGTCGCTGTATGCGGCGTACTCTTTGGCAACGTCAATGATGCTTCCGTCATCAAAGGTTCCGACGGAGAAGCCTCCTTCGATAACTCTGTAGCTTTGAGACAGGGTGACCTTGTGTGCCTTCACGTGGAAGGTGTCACCGAGGGGGACTATCCATGATTTGATATTGCTACCCGCGTCGTTGGCGAAGGGATTATGGCTTGTGATAAGCACACCGTCCTTGTAGCCCTCGTCTGTGAAGCCGATACGGTGGGAGGTCATGGTAGCATCCCATGTCTGCAGGCAGATCATGTTGTCCATGGAGGCTACGTCAGCGGATGCAA
>CAYYRY010000217.1:0-3633 GCA_964474245.1 uncultured Ruminococcus sp.
CTCCCGAGGGTCCTTTTGTTGAGATATCTGACGGTACCGTCACTCCTTCATGCTGGGACTGTATCGACGGTACACTTTACGTTGACGAAGCGGGAGACCCGTGGATGATCTACGTTTGGGAATGGAACTCCACTCCCGACGGTGTCGGAAGGATGGCAGCATCAAGAATGTCACATGATCTGACACGTCTCGTTTCCGAACCTGTCATACTTTTTAAAGCGGATGAGCCTTCATGGGCGTCTGACGGAAGCGTCGTAACTGACGGATGCTTTATGTATAAAGCAGAAAACGGTGAGCTTCTCATGATATGGTCGAATTTTGACGACGGCGGATATTGTGTGGGCGTTGCAAGAAGCGACAACGGCAAGATCGACGGTAAGTGGAGTCACGATGACGGACTTTTGTTCTCCAAGGAGCTCAGCAAGGAGCACGGCGGCGGACACGGCATGATATTTTCAGACCTTGACGGTAAGAAGTATCTCTGTGTACATACCCCAAACCATCCTTCGCCTGAATACGGCGGTGAGAGGACGGTGTTCGTCCCCATCAGAGAAGAAAACGGAAAGCTTATAACAACTTTTGATTGATTTATGAAGATATATTCATCACTTGCGCCCATGGCGGGCTTTACGGATATGCCGTTCAGGATCATTTGTTCAGAGCTGGGTGCTGATCATACTGTATCGGAGATGATCTCCGCGGTGGCAATATGCTATAAGGACAAAAAGACAGCCGGGCTGTCAAAAATATCCCCCGATGAAGCGCCCTGTGCTCTTCAGCTTTTCGGTCATGATCCGTCTCAGATGGCATATGCCGCTGAGGCACTGATCTGCAACGAAAGCGGTGTGAAGCCATATGCCATTGATATCAATATGGGCTGTCCCGTCAGAAAAATAGTGACCTCAGGAGACGGAAGTGCACTTATGAAAACACCGGCAGTAGCCGAAGCCGTTGTGCGACGGGTATATGAAGTGACAAGCAAGTACAGCGTTCCGCTTTGGGTAAAGATACGTGCAGGCTGGAACAAGGACAGCATCAATGCCCCGGAATTTGCAAAAATGCTTGCCGCTTGCGGAGTTTCCATGATCACCGTCCACGGCAGAACAAGGGATCAGATGTACGCCCCCTCGTCAGACAACGGTGTCATCCGCAGAGTCAGAGAGGCAGTGCCCGAGGAGATATCCGTTATAGGAAACGGAGACGTGGCGTCATATGATGATGCTTTGAGAATGATAAGAGAGACAGGCTGTAACGGAGTTGCGGTTGGCAGGGCGGCCCTTGGGGATCCCTGGATTTTCAAGGCTTTGTCTGATGGTGTGGCATTTAAAGTTACCACCGCCGACAGGATAGCCATGGCCCTGAGACTTACTGAGGATATAGTTAAGCTGAAGGGTGAATCCTGCGGTATCCGTGAGGCACGCGGCAGAGCAGCTCATTTTATCAGGGGTATCAGAGGCTCGTCCGCTGTCAGAGATGCACTGAACAGAGCTGTAACGTTTGACGAGTTTGCCTCTGTCTTAAAAAGCATAGATGCCGAGTAATGACGTGAGCTGAGAAGCTATATTATACTGCATTATACGGCAAGTGCAGCTTGAGTGATCAAGGCATCGCATTTGAAAGAAGCTGTATGTGCATTTTGCGTCATACGGTAAGGAATGTATGTAGCATTATTTCACAATGAATTTTCTGATATAACCAAATGTAAATTTTGACAAAAAATCCGAGCTTCAGGCAGATGTTATGCCTTAAAAGCTCAGTGTGGAGAATACAGATGAAAAATTTTATTGAAGCAAAGGGAAGCGGAATACCTAAGTTTCCGAGAGATTCACGTGTTGTGTTTTTGGGTGACAGTCTTACGGGCGGCTCGCTGTGGGTACAGATGATATTCGACTATTATCTCAAGGCGTTCCCTGATGAGAATATCCGTATATACGACTGCGGTGTAGGCATGGGTACTGCCGATTACGGTCTTGGTACCCTTGAAGAGGATACGTTGACCTATGACCCTACCCACGTTGTTATAATGTACGGATTCAACGATATTATGGGAGGCATCGGTGGACCGGAACAGAAAATGGATGCTTTCTGCAGTAATATGAAGAAGCTCACAGATACACTTCTGGCGAAGGGCATCGTGGTGTACTTCATGAGTGAGCCTTCAAACGAAAAGTTTCTTGATTCAGGGGAAAGGATCAGCGAGCTTGCCGCTGTAGCCACAGAGAGAATTGCAGGCGAATATAATATTCCTCTTTGTAACTTCTACCGCATTCTCAGCCCCTTTTTCAACGAAAAAATGCGTCTGCCCGATGAAGTTCATTTCAATGAGCTTGGCAACGCCGTTCTTGCAAGAACGTTTCTGCATCTTCAGGGCTTCGACGGCTTCACCCCTGAGGATGATGGCTTTTACGACCTTTTTGAAATGTCCTACGATCTTGACCACAGAAAAATATTCAGCGATAAGATAAGACGTACATGGCTTGCCATGAGAAGCATATCCACCACGGGAGATACCACCGAGGCGAAGATACAGCGTCTTTACAAAAGACTTGTCACGCGAGGCGACGGTGCATGGGACGAGTTCTGCTATTACAGAGCCATTGATTTTATCGAGATGTATCCGCATCTGAAGTTCTACCGTGAGGAGCTTGACAGAACCACCGACAAAATGATAGCAAAGGCTATGGGAAAAACTACTGATTAAAACAAAATTATGAAAGGGTCTGCCCGAGTCGGGAGGACCCTTTCACAGACTTCATCTCTGAATTTACCGTTTCCTATAATTATACACATAAGTGAAAAAATATTATTGAAAATATTCTCAAAAACCTTGACAAACTGAGGAAACGGAGTTATACTGTTAAAAAGTCAAACGGAGGACTAAGTAATGAAGTCATTTGTTCAGTTTTTTGTATATTACTTTTACTATTACTTTTATTATAAGAGTAATAGTGATTTGTGCTGCAAACTGAACGGGATTGTTTGACCCCGATATTTATAAAGGTTATGTATCGCACGGATCACGGGTCTGTGCGATTTTTATTTGCATATATCCGTATCCTGCAGCCTGACCGAATTTTTATAAACAATATAAACTTGTCAGCCTAAGGGCGGAATGGAGAAAAGTTATGATCGCAGTAATCAAAAACACAGCAACAACAGCACAGAGAGACCACCTTGTGGACTGGATACGCGGACAGGGTATAGACGTTCACATTTCCGAGGGACACGAGTATACGGTGCTCGGTCTGATCGGTGATACCGCAAGAATTGATATGGATCTCATTGCAAGTCTTGATATAGTTGAATCCGTAAAGAGAGTGGCTGAACCCTTCAAGCAGTGCAGCCGCAAATTTCATCCCGATGACACGGTAATCGACGTTGGCGGCGTCAAGATCGGCGGCGGAAATTTTGCTTTCATTGCAGGTCCATGCTCGGTAGAGTCCCACGATCAGATCCTTGAGGTGGCTAAGTCCGTTCATGCATCAGGTGCCGCGCTCCTGAGAGGCGGAGCATTCAAGCCCCGTACATCTCCATACGATTTTCAGGGCCTTAAGGCTGACGGTATCGAGCTTCTCCTTGAAGCGAAAAAGATAACAGGTATGCCCATCGTAACGGAGATCATGAACGCCGCAC
>CAYYRY010000218.1:0-3591 GCA_964474245.1 uncultured Ruminococcus sp.
GCTCTGTCAAGTGCTATAACAGGCACGATACCGATAAGTGATAACTGTTTAATAACGTCCATAGTTTTATCTCCAAATAACATATTTAATATTCTTTGATTATTATATTCCAATATGACCTTAAAGTCAAGAAGAAATGGGGCTTTTTACGTTTAAATTTAGAAAATCAAAACTGAAAACGGCGAAAAGCACCTATAAAAATTACCATTCATAATTATCTGCGCACGAATAATACTAATGACGGAGAACAAAAGAGTTCTTCGACGAAATATACTGAAAACAAAATTCGTCCGTTAAGTACGGATGGGAAAGAAAGGTGTTTAACATGGCACAGAGTAACAAGATCGTTGTTCCCGAAGCTAAGGAAGCTATGGAACAGTTCAAGATGCAGGCAGCTAACGAAGTAGGCGTTGCCCTTAAGCAGGGTTATAACGGTGAGCTCACCTCCAAGCAGGCAGGCTCCATCGGCGGTCAGATGGTTAAGAAGATGATCGAAAGCTACGAGAGTAACCTCTCCGCGAAATAAGATCATAGGCTGACACCTAAAAGACATCAGTCAAATTGAATACGAAAGCTCAGAGAAGCTATCCATATGACGGTTTCTCTGAGCTTTGTTAGTCATGCGCAAAATAAAGTTTTGCCTAAAACCCACGCTCAGCATTGTTTCGCCGGCAATTGCGCTGAGACTTTGTGTTCAGTAGCGAAAGGCAGTTGAAGCTTGCCATCTCAGCAGTTCGAGGACTGCAAATACAGATTGATCATTTAGTATCTTTTACCTTATCTCCAAACAAGCTCTTCATATCTCGCCATGCCTCTTCTGTATATGCAAAATATACAATGTTATCTCCATATTCAACAAATGTCGGTATATCGAGTTTATCGGGGAATCTGATATCTTTACTGAACGATAAACATATATAATCATCTGAATACTAGTAAACAAGTCCTCTTGCTCCTACCATTCCGCTTACGTTTATCTTTTCAACCTTCACAACGTTATCATAATTATGACTGACGAAAATACGGTTTTTATAGTCACATGCGTTTATCAATCCATTAAATTCGACTGATCTGCAAATTAGTTTTCTGTTTGATATATTAATACTTGATATATTAATACTGCCAAACATGATAGATACACTTAGTGACACAAATGCAATACCCCCCATGCGGACTTATCCTTAAAGACATAAACACCCGGAAGTATCAAAAACACTATGGATATAACCAAAACAATGGCTAGTATGATAACAAACCATTTTGACATTTTTTGCTCTTTTAATTCTTTGGCAGTAGATACAGAATACTTTTTCATTGTCTCCACACATAGTATATTAAAATAAATCACATGCTCATCTTTTGTTATTTATTCCAAAGTTATCCTATACCATTACTTCCCTGAGGTACCCATTTTGTAATTATTATAATAAACATAACGTATGTTACAAAGGATACACCTACAAAGAAAGTTAAATAATAATCTATCCTTTCTGGTACTTTAACTTGAACCACTTTTCGGGAAGTTGAGCAAGGATTATAGCGCAGAATATGAGAGCACAGCCGGCGTAGCCGCGGATTCCGAGATTCTCTTTCAGTAATAAAGCTCCTGCAAAGGCTGCAAATACTGATTCCATTGAAAGTGCAAGTGAGGCAGGAACCGGAGAGGCGTATTTCTGACCGATAGTTTGCAATGTATAGCCGATCGCTACAGATCCGAGACCACCGTATGCTATGGGAAGCCACGCTGATCTGACTGCTTCAAATGTTACGATATCGAAAGCGAGCATCAAAACGGCACTTACTGCTGATACCGTTGCAAACTGCACAGCTGAAAAAGTAACTACGTAAATATCTGAAGCGAAACGGTCAACGATAAGAATATGTATTGCCCAGAAAACTGCTGAAAACATAACGAGAACGTCTCCAAGCTCAACTGCACTGTTTTCCTTGATGGTCAGCAGATACATACCGAATACCGCCATTCCGACACCGACCCATACGTTAATTGTCGGGAACCTTTTCAAAAAAAGACCGAAAAGCGGAACAATTAGTATGTATAAGCAGGTAATGAATCCGGCCTTTCCGGAATTTTTTGCAAGCTGAATGCCGTACTGCTGAAAAGTGATGGCTATGAACATGATGCTGCCGCAAAGTATACCGGAAAGAAGAGAACGTTTGAATGTTTTGCTGTCGCCTCGTCTGATTTCTGAGAAGTACGCTATAGGGATAAGCGGTATTACGCCGAGGGCATATCTGATTGCGGTGTACGAGAAAGCACTAAGGTGCTCGCTCCCTGCACTTTGTGCTGTAAATGCAACACCCCAGACAAATGCTGCGGTGAGCAGTATAAAAATGCCTTTGATATTAGTATTGCCTTGTTTCACATTTAACTCCTGTGTTGATTCTATTCCAACAAATTTTGTCTTAATCGTACGATGGTTTCCGGTGAAACACCACTTGACTCAATAAGAAATCTTTCGCAGTTCTTCATTACTACCTCATCACAGTCTTCGCCTTCAATGCAGGCACTGAACCTCTGATAGAGCTCATCCTCTGTAATCTGATAGCGTAAGTTGTTTTGCGTAAGACTTGTAAGATTATAGTCTAGGTTGAGATAATATTTCTTTACTCCAAGGAGCATCTCAAGAAACATAGCAAGAGTGCCTGTCCTGTCTGCACCTATTGCACAGTGAAAATATATGGGATAATTATTTTCGTCAGCGAAAAATTCGATAAGCTTCCGGCGGTTTTCCACCATTTCCGGCTTTTCATAGAAGTAATCGTATCCTCTGGTCGTGATATGATTATAACCGACGTTTGGTGAAATCATACTTTCAGTGAATCTGTCCTTAGCTTCTTTTCTGATCTCAAGCTCGTTTTTTATTCCGAGAAGATATTCCATCTGGGTTTTACCGTGAACTGTCAGTGCGTACCCGTCATCGTCAATTGTGTTCTCAAGGGCGACTCCGCGATAAATACGACCCTGCTTGATACGTTTCCCGTTAAAGGTTGGCAAAAGGCCGAGGTCTCTTACATTGGTTATTCCCTCAACGGCAATTAGGCGCGGATATTCTCCTTTGGTAATGAACGTGCGAATATCACTTTCTTCACTTCCGTCATCACATACAGCCTTATAATAATAAGTGACTCCGGCAAACATATTTTTAATTGTTGCGGAATATATCCCGTTATCTTTTCCTTTATGCTCAATTTCAGCGGGTACCGGGTTGTTGGGGTAATCGGTATTATCTCTCATATCGGGATAAAGGGAAATTTCTATATGGCTGTCCTTATCCGATATCCAGCCTATCTGAAGAAATGCAGGATGCGTCAGATTCCCTGAATGAATTACGGTAAGCCAGTTGTAGCTTTCTTCGGAAATATGTTCACCTGCCTTGTTGCGACGCAAAAATTCCTTCTGAACATCTGTGTGCAGGCTGTGCTCGTATCCGTTTTCGGGAGAAATGATTTTGATCAAGTTTTTTCACCTCCGGGATAGTTGTTTTTACAGTTATAATCATTATATCACTTTTTGTTTCTAATTACAATCTTATATCAAAAAATGCTGAAAAACTAAAATTCTGAAAAGTT
>CAYYRY010000219.1:0-3583 GCA_964474245.1 uncultured Ruminococcus sp.
CCATGGGTCCGAAGTATATAACCTTATCAGCAATATCAGAGTTTCTCACGTAGGTTGCAAACATATGCTCAAATGAATGCATGGTCACGTTGTCCATGTAGTCGCCGCAGTTGGGGCGTCTCGTTCTCATGTCGTAGGTGATGATGTCACCGTCTATTCGGGAAACGTATATCCCAGGGACTATCTTGGTGTGATCAACGGTAAAGCTTGTTATCTTTGCTATGTTATCCATTTGGTTTCTCCTTAGCTTGCTTATATTAACGTATTTTTAATATCACAAAATGATCTGATATACCTGTGAGAAATAGCCTCAAGTGCCGCTGAGTCTTCCTCGCCGGCGGTGGCGTCGTACACGCCTACAACCGTAAATCCTGCTTCTGCCGCACTGGTTGCACCGGGGATGCCGTCTTCAAAAACGGCACATTCCGAGGGAGAAAGTCCCATTCTGCGTGCAGTCTCAAGGAATACGTCCGGCTTTGCCTTTGTTGCATCAACGTCGGTGCATGATACAACGTTGTCAATGTATACGTCAAATGCCATATTACCAGCTACTGTGTGGGCAATAGGTGTCTCCGTGGCGGTAGCGATGCCTGTTTTTATACCTTGCTTTTTACAGAAAGCAAGGTAATCAAGTACACCCTCCTTAAGTGATACTGTACGGTAGCCTTCGATTGTGGTTTTTATAAGAATATCATTGATCTCTTCCAACGTATAATGGATTGAAAAATGCTCTTTTATATATGCGGCGGTTTTACTTGTGGGAATATACCTCATGGTATCAAGTGCTTCTTTTGTCGGAGTCAGACCTATCGCATAGAAAAGCTCTCTGTCGAGACGGCAAAACATACCCATGGAATCCACCAATGTACCGTCAAGGTCGAAAATATATCCTTTTATCATAATAATCTCCATTCTGTCGCTAAAGCGTCAGCACAAATAATCTAACGAAACAAACACTGAAAAATCCTTCTGTCAGATTTTCCGACGTGTAATCACGCGTGAAACAGATATTCATAAGATATAAGCTGATTAATCTTTAAACCTGTACTACGGGTAATACAGATTCAAATATCATTTAGAAAATTGTATCACATATAGGCATCCGTTGTCAAGAGAGAGGGGGAATGTCCGTGACGTTTTGCTGTGTTTACAGTGTCGAAAAATCAAAACTCCTGAAAAGTTCACGAAAAAAATAACGATTGTTAATAATTTAAGTGTATCATACTATATAATATATTTTGTGAAAGGCGGATGTAGTGTCATGAAGGATACAGTGATGGAGATCGAGGTGGAAAGCTTCAGCCATGTCAGTGCAGTTGAAGAGGAAAGTGCTGTGCTTCTTGATAAAGCAAAGGAAAGTCAGGCTGAAATGAATGAATACTGTAAAGCATTGTCGGAGCTTGGAGAAGACGCTATGGATGAAGTCTCATGTCGCCTTGAATCACTAAAGAAAGCCAATTCCAATATCCGTCAGGCATACGGTATGACTCTCTCGATGGCGGAAGAGCTTGGCGGAAGATGGAAGGATATAAGAAAAAGCCGACGTAAGAGAAAGCTGATACCTGCTGCTCCGTCAAACACCGCTGTGGATCTGCGTGAAGAAAAGACCTCGCATTTCGCAAAAGGAATAAATGCCTACAAGCTGCTTCTTATACTGTTCGTGGGCAGCTTCGTTGGCGTTGTGATCGAGATGCTGTGGTGTCTTCTTAAATACGGTTACATAGAGAGCAGGGCAGGACTTGTGTACGGACCCTTTAATCTTTTGTACGGGGTCGGCGGTGTGGCGCTTACGCTTGCGCTGTACAGGTTCCGCAATCACAGACGGCTGTTCTCATTTTTTGGTGGAATGCTCATAGGCAGTATCGTGGAATACGTATGTTCATTTGTACAGGAGGTGATCTTTGGCTCGAGATCGTGGGACTACAGTGCAATGCCTTTCAACATAAACGGAAGGATATGCCTTTTGTACTCCGTATTCTGGGGTATGCTTGGAGTACTGTGGATAAAAAATCTGTATCCGAGACTTGCTTCACTGATACTAAAAATACCGTCAAACGCAGGAAAAATCGCAACGGTGGTGCTTACGGTATTCCTTGCGGTGAATGCTGTTGTGACCTGTGCAGCGGTGTACCGATGGTCTGAGAGACTTTCGGGCGAGGCGGCGTCAGGAGCTGTTGAAGAGATACTTGACGCGCGTTTCGACGACGGCAGAATGGAACGGATATTTGCCAATATGGACTTCGGCTCGGCGGGGGAATGAGTGTGGAGCCTGCCGCAATATGCGAGTGACACATAAATTATTATACATAAAACGGCGCGGATCCGTTGGTGAAACGGATGTCCGCACCGTTTTTTTGTGTGATCAGATCATCTTACGAATGCTCTGTGGAATCTTGTGAACATAGTAGCTGTCTCGCTTCTCTGTGCTTTGTCGAGAGGGGAGAGGGTCACTGTGTCGCCGTTCTTCTTGCCGGTGACGATACCCTCTGCAGTTGCCCATGCAACGGCTTCCTTGAATCCTGCATATTTGCTGATGGACGCTTCGTCGGGGAAGGAGGACAGGTCGGCACCTTCAGTCATTTCAGCTTTTTTGTAGTCCTTAAGATATCTGTAAAGGAATACGGCAACCTGCTCTCTCGTAACGAGAGTATCGGGGGAGAAGGTTGTTTTGCTTGTGCCTGCGGTAACGCCGTTTTGGTATGCCCAAAGGACAGCCTTGGTGTACCATTTCTTTGCGGGAATGTCTGTGAATGGATTGTTTGAGGTGTCTACCTCGGGGGCGCCCTCAAGGTTGTAGAGCATCTGAACGATCATGGCACGGGATGTATTTGTTGCAGGCTCGAATGTGTTATTTCCTGTTCCGCTCATGAGTCCGTTCTTGAAAGCGTAGAGAGCAGAATTTCTGAACCACGCGGTGTCCTTGACGTCGGCGAATTCAAAGGGAGTTACGGGCTGTTTTGCCTTTTCGTAGGCTTCCTTTACGGCTTCATCGGTCATGGCACCTTCGTAAACTCTGACGAAGCTGATCTTTGAGCCTTTCTGCATGAGGAAGGTGTCTTCTCCCGTTCTTCTGCGTCCGCCTATCTCGAAGTAGCGTTCTTCTTCAAGGGCCTCGTACTCGTTACCTATACCGCCGGGACAGCTTAGTCTATCCACTTCATTGCCGTTGATATAGAGCACGACCTCGTTGCTGTTATAGGTGGCGGCGATATGTATCCAGGTATTCGTCGGAATGGGAGTATGGCAAGCGTCTACAGAACCGTCGGAGGAGGAAAAGAGTCTTACGTACAGACGGCTGTTTTCATCTACGGTGAGAGAGCATCCGCCGAGGTTATAGTTTGAAAAGATCTCCTGCTGCTTGTCGGACGGTGCAATATTCACGTACGCTTCAACGGTCAAATTGTATCGGGTTGCCTCAAGGTCTTCTTCATTGAAGCGGTATTTGTTGGTGCCGAGACCGATGAAGTTTGCGGCGTATCTGCCGATGGATTCGTCATAGTTCAGCTTGATAAAGCTCATAACGTCGCTGTCGTGACCCATGAAGTCGAAGGTTGTCCCGTAGGAATAGTCAACGTCGTAAAGG
>CAYYRY010000220.1:0-206 GCA_964474245.1 uncultured Ruminococcus sp.
CTTCCCATATCTCGCTGATTGACGTATACTCGCTGAGACGTCTGCCGTGAGGAGCTATCTTGTCACCGTTTGAAGCATCGCAGCCGCAGTTTATTGTATATTCAAGAACCTTCGCCAAATTGAATGATCCGTCCTCACAGCCGAAATTACTCTTTCCGGGAATTTCGATCTCCTGACAACCAAGTAAAGTATAGTCTCTTGCATCT
>CAYYRY010000220.1:216-3547 GCA_964474245.1 uncultured Ruminococcus sp.
TATCTAATGAGTCCATCAATAATCAGCTTGTCGCCTGCAAGAGTCGGGTCGCTCATTCCCTCGCTCCACATGGTTACGGCAAGAAGCATTATTTCATCAGGTGTATCACTGCTTACTCTCAGCGTCACTCTCGGATGAGTACTGTGGATACTTCTGACGATTTGAAGGATAAGATAGGTGAGTTCATTGACAGAACACTTGCCTGACTTGGGGTCTGCTCCTCCAAGAGTCATATTATGTACACCGTGTTCCCACATTTTCATAACGAGGTCACAGGTTATCTCTCGCTTTGTATCTGAATCATCTGAATTTTTGTAGTAAGGATACAGGTATTTATCGGTTCTGCCTACGCTGTCAACCCAATCCCAAAGCATATAGAACCAGCAAAGCTGTACTGCTTCGTAGTAGCTTTGCGGTGCCTTATGAGCAACGCTTTGACAGTTTTCAGCGATTTTTAGAAGCCTCGTCTTTTCCTCTGAGTCAGTTTCGTTCATTGCCTCAGCAAAAGCTTCATCGGCATATGCTTCGGCAAAGGAACTAAGCCCCTTTACAATTATACGCATTGCCTCATAAAGCTCGTGCTTTTCAGGATCATTGGTATTGGAATCGTACTTGTTGATCTCTTCGAGAGTTCCGTCGAGTCCCAATGATAAAAGTTTCTCATATCCCGGTACTGTATGACCCTGAAAGCCTCCGGTTCCCCATAATCCGGAAGGTGACTTACCGTTGAAATAAGCGGTTTCGGCTGATTCGGCCTCCTCCGAGCCTTTGATAAACATTTTCTTTTTAAGCTTCTCCGAACGGGCCATAATCTCATCATAGTATTTATCATAAAGACTTCTGTCACCTTTATTATCGGCGAAATTTGTCATGCGGTGTACCCAGGAGTAATTACTTATTCCCCATGAGAAATGTTCAACGAAAAATCTTGACGGACGGTTTTCACCAACGATCAGTTCTCCCTTATGGATCGTAACGGGAGACTGAAGCCAGCTTCTGGCGATTCCTTCCGCAAGAACAATTACGTAAGGCTTAGTATCGGAAAGCTCCTCGAAAGCATCAAGAAAAGGTGTTTTTCCGTCAAATTCAAGATTGGTGATCGTACCTTCTCTGTAAGACCACTCTTTTATACGGCCTTCGATGCTGTTCTTAACAGCCGAAGAACGTGATGAAAACTCAAGTTTACTGTCAATAAAACAATAATTCATAAAAAACTCCAATCAGTCATCGGGTAAAGCAATGACAATTATCAGGTAAGGTCAAAGTTTGCTTCTGCGTGAAAGAAAAATACTTTATCATATGCTATCAGCTACTTCAGCATTGAACACCATTTTTCAATATCAAGGTTAACAAACTTCTCTTAATGAGATAGAAATTACTTAATAAAAACAGCTCTGCTCTTAATCTTTTCAAAATCCGCATGGAAGTCACCGTCAGGATAACCGAGAATGCAGTTGCCTACACCGAACACTTCTTCCTCAATACCCCACTCACGCAGCAGAGCCTTTCCCTCTTCGGTTTCAAAGGTTTCTCTTGCACGGTGGATCCAGCATCCGCCGAGACCTTCGGCAAATGCGGCAAGCAGCATATTTCCGATAACCAGACTTCCGTCCTCAAGAGAGGTACGGCTGGATCTCTTAGCAAGTACAACAATTACGGTAGGAGCACCGTAAAAGGGATCACTGTCCGTACCCATAACTGAAGCATTGAGCTTTGAAAGTTTGGAGATAGTCTCCTTATCCTGAACGGCAACAATAATTGTAGGTTGCAGATTTCTTCCGGACGGTGCAGCAAGACCTGCCTCGACAACTGCGTTCAGCTCATCATCGCTGATCTGTTCAGCCTTATAAGAACGGCAGCTCTTTCTTTCAAGAATTGTTTTGATAGTTTCGTTCATTTTGTGTCCTCCGTAAATATTTTGCTGATAAGAATCTCTTTAAAAGAAATCATACCTATTAAAAAGTATACCAAAATTTGTTCTTGTTGTCAATCAGCTCGTGAGATAAATTATGTGATAATACGCGGTAAGTTCAGCCCCCTGAATATACTGTAAGAGTTCAAAATAAAAAACTTAGGTGGGATCAGAAGATCCCACCTGACAGTTCATTTATTCATCTGAATTTTTGTCATCATCCGATGTGTCATCGTTTTTGTGATTTTCAATATTATTGAGATAATCGGAGAAGTTCACACCATCGGCATTGTCAAACTTAATGTTCTTGTTCCTCTTTGCTTCTTCCTCGGCACGTTCAGCTTCGCGCTTAGTTTCTTCGGCTTTTATGCGTTCAGCTCTTGCCTTATTCTCCTCTTCACTGCGACGACGCTTTTCAGCAACCATCTCTTCAAGCTCCTCAATAGTAACGTCCTCGTTCATAGCGCGCTCAAACTGAGCCTGCTCCATAACTTCGTTACGTACAAGGAACTCAGCAATAAAGTGAAGCTTATCAATATTGGCACGAAGGATTTCTTCGGTTCTTGCGTATGCTTCAAGAATGATCTTCTTAATCTCAGCATCGATCTTTGCCGCAGTCTCCTCGGAGTAATTCTTGCTTGAATTAAAGTCACGACCGAGGAATACCTCGTCGTTTGAATGTTGAGAGCCGTAAAGAATCGGTCCAAGCTCGTCACTCATACCGAGCTTCATTACCATATTCTTCGCGATGGCAGTTGCTCTCTCGATATCGTTGGAGGCTCCGCCTGAAATGTCGTCAAAAATGATCTTTTCAGCTACACGTCCGCCGAGAAGCTCGCAGATCTCGTCCTTGAGACCCATTTTGTATACGCTGTACTTATCCTCAGTGGGCGGTGTGAGAGTATACCCAAGAGCACGTCCGCTGGGAATGATAGATATCTGACGAACAGGATCAAGTGAAGGAAGAACATGTGCAATGACCGCGTGACCTGCCTCGTGATAAGCTGTCTTTTTCTTTTCCTCAGGCTTGATTCGGTGACTCTTCTTAGGCATACCGACAATGATCTTAGTGGACGCTTCTTCGATATCGTTCATTCCGATAAGGCTCTTACCCTTCCGTGCAGCCAGAAGTGCCGCCTCGTTGAGAAGGTTAGCAAGGTCTGCACCGGTGAAGCCCACGGTTGTCTGAGCGATCTTATGAAGATCAACGTCAGCCTCAAAGGGTTTGTTCTTGGCGTGTACCTTGAGGATATCTTCTCTTCCCTTGAGATCAGGGTAGTTTACGGTGATCTGTCTGTCAAATCTTCCGGGTCTGAGAAGTGCAGGGTCAAGTATATCGGGACGGTTTGTTGCGGCGATAACGATAACGCCTTCATTGGTACCGAATCCGTCCATTTCAACGAGAAGCTGGTTAAGCGT
>CAYYRY010000221.1:0-3521 GCA_964474245.1 uncultured Ruminococcus sp.
AAGGGGTATTCCGCTTCCGCTTCATACCCCTTTTTCCTATCGCTTTTTTATCATCATTTATTTTGTTTGATTTTTTGTTTACCCCAACTATTGACATTGAGCCCTTATTAAAAGCCGCCTTTCCATGAAGCTGTTATTTTAATGTAAATTTATAAATCCATGACTCACTTGAAGGGCGTCGCCTTTCCGTCCTTCATTCTGTAGTACAGATACGCATTCGTCTTGGTGACGATAATTTCTTCATCATCCGTCAGCTCAAAGGTCGCCTCGCCGTTGAACCTCATATAAGCACTGCCGCATACAACAGGCAAAGTACGGCGTGCTTCATTAAGAAAGTCGTAATAAGGATCAAATCCCGCATATCCCACAAGCTCACTCACAGCGGCACCGAGATAATGGTCACTGATAGTCCTGTTGCCCGGAAGGTCTATCTCATTTACTCTGTCCTTGAATTCATCCGCATACGCCTCGTTTGCCCAAAGAAGAAGCGGCGTGGTATTCGTCTCGATCAGATCAGATGCAGAACTTGTATTACCCACGTTTATGCCGAGACCTCTGTATACACTGTAGTCGGCACCGAGGGTAGGCTTGTGGTCTCCGAAGAACACTAAAAGCGTTGGCTCGTCAACACCGTCAAGAAACTCACAAACTCCGCGGAGCATCTCGGAGGAGTCCCGGAGACCGTGAAGATATACGTTGAGCGTCTCCATGTCATCTTCACTTAAGGGAGCAGACGTGGGTTTGTTCGTAAGGTAAGACTTGTCGTAATACTTCCATGCCCTGTACGCCTGATGATTCTGTATGGTGACGGAATACGCAAACAAAGGCTCCTCTGCGGCAAATCTCTCTGTCAAATCTTCCTTCAGAACTCTGAGGAATGCCGCGTCCGACACCTTTCCTCCCTTATAATCGGCTTCGGAAAACGCATCGTGGAGGAACACCTGATCATCCACGCCGAAATATGAATACACGCTGGACCGGTTATAAAACCACGAGCTTCCGGGGTGCATAAAATACGTGTTGTAGCCTGCATCGGCAAACACACGCGGAATTGACGCAATATTTCGGCGCACCGTACGGAAAGCAGAGGTTGTCTTTTCGGATATCATAAGCGTAGGCAGACCTGTGAGTATATCAAACTCAGTGTTAGCGGTACCCGCGCCGTAATTAGATACCACGAGACATCCGCTGTACGCCCTGTCGGATGCTATGATCTCATTATACGCCTCAAGGGGATTGGCATTTCCGTCGGGGAAGTCAAATGACGGGTCGTTTGCTATATCTGAAAACGCCTCGCACATTATGAATACTACGTTGGGACGGGTCTCGCTGACAGACTTGCCGGTCAGGTCCTCATCCATCCATTTCTCTACATCGGATGCTGAATATCCGTCCGGCTTGTCTATTGGATACATATTGAAATTATGTAAGAAGCAGTAGTTGAAGCCGAGGGTGTTAAACACGCTGGTAATATTATACTGCTGAGGCACCTTGAAGGAGGAATATATATCCTTATCCGCATACAGTGTGGGAACGCTTATGACAAAGCCTGCCGCAATTAAAACCGCAGCTATGCATCTGGGTACTGCCTTCGGCTTCGCGGTCGTAAGAAATACACCAAGTGCCACAAGGACTAAGGTACACACGATGATCGCCGCTATGTACAAGGGATACTGCTTCAGCTCATATTCACCGATGGCAGTAACACCTTCACGGAGTAAAAACACATCCGCGGGTATGAACGGGTCATCACGTCCCTCTATCTTCAGAAGATTGATATAAGCAAGAACATCGACAATTGCGAGAGTCGTTGCCGCTGAAAAGAAGAGGTTTCCCATAGCCATCCACAAAAGTCCGAGCATGGCAAACACAGGCAGAGCGTTGAGCAATATCAGAAGCGGCTGTTCGAAAAATACCTTGACGGAATCCGAAACAAGTCCCGGTGCTATCGCCATTCCCGAAAACAGGATCCCCATGCCAAATATGAAGTAAAGAGGAATAGCGAAGTAATATTTCAGATGAAAACGTGGGATAGTCTTCTTTTTATCTTTATTATCTTTATTTACTTTAATACTGTTTTTTCTCATTGATTATCTCCGATCACAGACTAACCTTTTGCCTTATATTATCTATATTATAATGTAGAAAAATATTAAAAAACGTCACACAGCACCGCCGCAGCTTCCCGCCGCACCCGTATCATCCAAAGAGTCTGTGTACCCCTTATCGGATGTTTCCGCCGTGTCTGTCAGCTCTTCCTCATCTGCCTCGTCCTCAGCATATTCCATATCGGCAATAAGACCGTCCCGTCTGCACTTAGCCGAAAGCACTTCCATCTCCACTGCAAGATCGATCTTGTCGTTTGCAAAAAGGTTACGGTAAAGGGTATTCATAGCCGACTTGATATCCGAAATACACGACAGTGTACTGCTCGCCATATCTTCTCCAAGCATATCCACAGCCTCAAGCTTACATATGTTAGAGAGTATCTTATCCATGGTGGGAAGATAGTAATTGAAAAACTGTCTGCTCTCGTTAATATCAAGTGCGTCGCTTTTAACAGTGGTTATTATCTTTTCGATCAGAGGACATATTTCCTTAGCCGCCTCTTTTATGCGGTGATCCTTGATCTTCAGAATACTGCGGCGTACCGACATAAGTGTAGTCCTTGCCTCATTTATCTTACGGTCAGTCGCAGCATCGCGCTTTTTAACATATGCTTTCTTTTCTTCTTCCTTTTTGTCTTCCCTTGAAAAAACAATAACAAGAATTACAAGCAAAACGATAAGCAACACTACGATCCCAAGTCCGACAAGTAAGATCGTCCCTATTGACGGAATAAAGACCTTAGTAACACCCAATGCCAATGCTATCAGCGCAAGCATTAAAATTTTCCCGAGGAAACCGCTGTTCTTCATATATCAAAACTTCCTTTCGAAGTGTTTTATTTCCGACAGACAGCTGCTTATATTACCATGGCGTAAGCTACTGCTCTTAAGGATAATTTTACACGATATCCGTGATATATGCAAGAGTTTTTGCGTAAATGTTTTTTTAACTGTAATATTTATGACTTCAAGTAATGCCAAACTGTCTCTCTAATGTATTCTTATGAGCAAAACAGCGTATAAAACAGGTAAAATTAACATCAAAAAATAAATAAATATTTTTGAAAAAAGGTGTTGACAAAAGAAAACTGTTGTGATATAATATCACACGTTAGCGAGAGCTGAAGAAAAAATAAGCTGGTGTGGCTCAATGGCAGAGCAGCTGATTTGTAATCAGCAGGTTGTTGGTTCGACTCCGATCACCAGCTCCAGGGGGAATTCCCGAGCGGCCAAAGGGGGCAGACTGTAAATCTGTTGTCACTGACTTCGGTGGTTCGAATCCACCTTCCCCCAGTGAAAAACAAAAATGATCACCCAACAGGGTGGTCATTTTTGTTTTTCACTGGGGGAAGTTATAAAGGCTCAATGTCAATAGTTGGGGTAAACAAAAATCAAACAAAATAAAGGATGATA
>CAYYRY010000222.1:0-3493 GCA_964474245.1 uncultured Ruminococcus sp.
GTCAATAGCGGACATAAGGTTATCTGCAACTATGATCTTGCCGTTGTTGTCGATGGATGCTCTTGCGATCTCGCATCTCTCAAGGAGGGGGATCTGAGCTTCAAGCTCGGCACTTACTGCCTCGGCAAGAGGCATGGAATCGGTGACGAGAACGGCACTTGCCAGTTTGTCATGCTCTGCCTGAGAGAGAAGATCCGCCGCAAGGTGTGCAGGATTACACGTCCCGTCTGCAACGATGAGTATTTCGCTGGGACCTGCTATCATGTCGATGGACACGATACCGTATACCTGACGCTTTGCCTCCGCAACGAATGCGTTTCCGGGACCTACGATCTTATCTACCTTCGGTACGCTTTCCGTACCGTATGCGAGAGCTGCTATTGCCTGTGCGCCGCCCGCCTTTACTATTTTATCTACGCCTGCAATCTTGGCCGCGGCGAGGATCACGGGATTGACCTTACCTTCCTTATTGGGAGGAGTGGTGATGACTACCTCGGGAACCCCTGCGATCTTTGCGGGGATGGAGTCCATCAGTACGGTGGAGGGGTAAGCGGCAGTACCGCCGGGGACGTAAAGTCCCGCACGGTCAACGGGGATGACCTTCTGTCCCATTACCACGCCGTTTTCATCATTAATTATAAAGCTGTTTCTGACCTGCTTTTCGTGGAACTTGCGGATGTTTGCCGCCGCTTTCTTAAGGATCTCAAGAAATTCAGGCTCGACGGCGGCTACAGCCTCTTTGATCTCCTCTTCACTGACGAGAAGGGAGTCAAGCTTTGCTCCGTCGAATTTTTCGCAGTACCTGAGAAGGGCACGGTCTCCGTTTTCCTTGACGTCGGCGATAATATCGGAGACCACCGCTTCAACGTTTACGGTGGGGGTAACACGGGCGAATACCTCGGATGAGGATACTTCGCCGTATTTCATAATTTTTATCATAACGGTTATTACCTTTTATTTCGTAGCATTTTCACTGTCAAGTCCCGCCATGATGCGTTCAATGGCTTCGCTTTTGAACTTGAAGCTTGATTTGTTTGCAATAAGTCTTGCGCTGATGGGAACAATAGTCTCAAATACTTCGAGATCATTTTCCTTGAGAGTGGTTCCCGTTTCAACGATATCGACGATAACGTCGGAGAGACCGAGTATGGGGGCGATCTCTATGGAGCCGTTCAGATGGATGATGTCAATGTCGCGTCCCTGGGATGCGTAATAATTCCTTGTAATATTGGAGAACTTCGTTGCAACGCGGAGAGTTTTGTCTGTGCTGTAGCGGAAGCCCTTGCGTGCGGCAACAGCCATACGGCATTTACCGATGTCGAGGTCGTAAAGCTCATATACGTCTGGCTCGTATTCGAGGAGGATATCCTTGCCCGCTACGCCGATATCGGCGGCACCGTGTTCAACATATATTGCGACGTCTGAGGGCTTTACCCAGAAGTATCTGACTCCGGTTTCGGGATTTTCGAAAATGAGCTTGCGGCCCGTTTCCTTGATTGAGGGGCATTCGAACCCGGCACGCTCAAACATTGAGTAAACCTTTTCGCCGAGTCTTCCCTTGGGAAGTGCTACGTTAAGCATTGTTTTCAAGAATTTCCACCCCTCTTTCGTTAAGTCTTAAAAGCTGCTTGTATTTGATACCTGCAGGGGTACTCCTTTGAGCAAGTACACTTTTTCCGTTGGCTGTGAGCATATTCACGGCATCCTTCAGAGCCTTCATATCATAGTCGTCACCGTAGAGGATCACGGTATCAACGTCAAAGCCTTCGCCTTCGCCGTCGAGTCTTTCGAGCAGATCAAGGTATACGGCAAAGCCGATGGCACGGGATGTGCGGTGCATTCTTGTCATAAGTCGGTCGTACTGACCGCCTGAGAGGACACCGGACGCCACGCCGTCAATGAATCCCTTGAAGACGAATCCGTTATAATACTTTACGCTTCCCGTTACGGAGAAATCAATGTTTATCTTGCCTGCAAAGCCTTCACCCTCAAGGGCGCAGGTTATCTTTTCAAAGCGGTCAACCAGGTACTGCTCATCCTCAGAGAGTATCTCGCGTACAACGGGGAGTACTTTGGAGGGGACGCCGTATGAGGTGATGAGTCTTACAAGACGGTCAGAGGGAACACCTGCTGTGTCGCATACTGTACGGACACCGTGGGTGTTTTTTTCACCGATGCATTTGAGAAGTTCTGCCTTTGCGGATGCAGACAGAGAAAGGGGATCGATCACGGCGGAGATGACGTCAAGGTTTGAAATGTCGAGAACGAAGCTGTCTGAAATGGTAGAGAGGCTTTTGGCTGCCAGCATCAAAACTTCATATATATTATAGTCGTCAACATCACCGATACATTCAAGTCCCGCTTGGGGGATCTCCTTGAAGGCATCCGTGCTGCCGGATACTCTGTATACGTTCTCGTCGTAGTACACCTTATAGATACCGCCGTCACTGAGTGGCTTGTCGCTGCTCTTGATTATGGACAGGGTAACGTCAGGCTTCAGCGCCATAAGCTTACCGCTTTTGTCTGTAAAGGTTATAATATTATCTGAAACGAGGAATTCTTTATTTCTGACGTACAGATCATATTCTTCAAATTTGCTCATCTTGTACTGAGCATAGCCATAGGTTGAATAAAGCTCGCGCAGGGCAAAGATGGCTTTTTCATCGTGTTTTAAAACTGAGGGATTTATGTTCATTATTTTATCCGATCTTTATTTGATTTCGTTGAGTCTTGCTATGACCTCGTCATAACCGCCGCTGCCGTAAACAAGACATTTGTTGACACGGCTGATGGTGGCTGTTGATGCACCTGTTTCGCGGGAGATTTCCTGATAACTCTTGCCTTCCTTTAACATACGGGCTACCTGAAGTCTCTGAGCTAAGTCCTGAAGCTCTTTGACAGTACATATATCTTCAAAAAAACTTCTGCACTCAGCCTCGTCCTTCAGAAGAAGGATAGCGCGGTACAGATTTTCAGTATGCTCTGTATGAAAACTTTTCATATTTATTATAACCGTTCCTTGATTGTATTTGTGCCTTCGCTTTAGCACTTTACTATACTACCACAAGAAACACCACTTGTCAAGGGGTGATATGAAAAAGATCAAAGTATACGTGAATAATACCGGGACAGATAGCCTTTTGTATGGGACCGCTGTATGAAATAATACAGGCGGCACCTTAGCCGTGCGGCCTCGTGTGTCGCCCTGAAAAACTACTGAAAAATATACCCTAATATGTTAGCATAATATGTGTAGAAAGTCAAGGGATTTGTGAAGTTTTTGGTGAATAGACGGGAAATATGCGGGAGATACCGTTCGTTTATTCCTAGGCTGACGGCTAAAGCTGCGTGGCTGTGATGTAAGGGGGGCGAAACGAAAAAAGTCTGCCGCAATAATGCAGCAGACTTTTAAAAATCGAGTTATCAGAATGAGTTAAACTCAGCCGATCTTAGCGCCGTTTACCTTAACGCCGGGGCCCATTGTAGAAGCTAC
>CAYYRY010000223.1:0-3466 GCA_964474245.1 uncultured Ruminococcus sp.
GGCTGCTCTTGGGGCTTGCTCCCCAACCGTAACCGGTGTAGAGCTGATTAAAGGGCAGGTACAGTGCCAGCTTATCTTCACTGCCTTGATGGGTATGAGTGCAGCTTGTAGGCATATTGTATTCGTCAAATACAATATCCTCACGCTCAACACGGCTGAACTGGTAATCCTCGCTGTAAGAAGCGGAAGTATTCTTCTCAAACTCGCAGTAATAATAATCAGCCCAGTCGCCAATGTAAGCCTTGACATTCGAGAAGCTTATCGTTTCATCACCGTTCAAAGGATCACTGTCACCGCCAACAGTACCAATAAGCATACCGGCATAGCGGTACTGATAATACTGGTAGTTGCCGCATACGTCATTGAATACGTCAATAACTGCGCCAACCTCGCAATCGGTCATAATCACGGTAGCAGCACCGTTTACACGGCCAAGCACGCCACCGCAGCCAACGTCCCAAGATCCCCAAAGTGCAGTGATCTTGTTGGAAGAGTCAACTTTGACGTTATTAAAGTTGATAACGTTTGTTGCTCCGTCTTCTGCATAAGCATAACCTACCACACCACCGTTAGGCACGTTATATGCTCTGGGATTGGAGTTGGTAACGGTAATATTTTCAAAGCTTGAAGATCCGGCAGCATAAGCGGCAACACAACCGGTAGTGCAGAATTCACCGTCGGACTGGAAGTTGTCAACAGTCAGATTCTTAACGGTTCCGTTCATTACAAAGCCAAACAAGCCCATTCCATCTTTGTAGTGGTTAGGAGTACCTTCGTAACCGCTGTTGTAATCACCGAACATATCCCAGGTATTCTGGTAGATGTTGGATATGGTATGTTCCTGTCCATCAAAGGTACCCTCAAAAGAGAGAACGTCACTTTCAACTGAACCGCCGGATACCTTGTCATATGTTCCTGTGCTGTTACAGTAACCGATAGGATACCAAACTTTGTTTTGCAGACCGCCAAGGTCAAGATCGGCAGATAACTTGATTGTCTCACCTGCGAAGCTGTCTTGGTCGATTCCTTCAGCCATGCCGCCTACGATAGCGCCAAGTCCCGCAAGCTGTTCTGCAGAATTAATCTCAAATTCAGTGGCTGTAGTGTTATACCAAGAGGTATCAAAAGAAGTGCCATCCCAAGGATTAGCAGCAGCAACAACTGCAGTTACCTCCGAGAAGGTTGCCATATTGACCGTCATTTCACCGGTTTCATCGTTATATACAAACTGATTATGTGCGGTAAATGTATCAACAGCAGTCATTTTAACGGGTGTGCCGTTTTCAACGTGGTAAATCTCTACCGACGAGTCTTTAAGTCCTGTAGGCATAATAACACCGAGGTCAATCGTTGCGGGAACGGTATTGTCCTCAGAAATACCTTCGATATGTACGTCAAAACTGCGTGATACCTGACCTCTTACCATTTCAATATTCTTTGAACGGTTGGTCGTATCAACGGTCAGAACTAATTTCTCAACACCGTCCGCGATAAGAGTACCTGCAGGGACCACGGCATTAATGCCGCTGTCGCTACCTATGGTTACATCCTCGGTAAGTTTATTATCTGCTCCGACTTTACCGCTGATATTTACAGACGCCTTGAAGTTGCCTTCAAATTCAGGGAACTGAGCATCCTTGTCATAATCGTTGCCAAACGAATCACTCTCACTGACTGCCTGGGTAGCACGGAGACTGACACAGAACTCGATATTAAGAGGCTGACCGTCAGAGGTAGACTGACCGTTGTTTACATTGTAAAGATTGTCGATAGCCGTCCCACGGGGTTCCCAGAAGATTACAACACCTTTTTCTGTATCGGAAGTCTTACCTTCGAGTGTGCCTGACATAAAGAAGTCGCTGAGAGAGCCACATGTCTCCGAAGCTTTTGCAGCAGCAACTACGCTTTCACGATCTGCACCGTTTTCGATTTTGTCAATGACAGCAATCTGAAGCACATCGGAAAGTTTACGCCCGTTAAAGTTATTTTCGCCACCGAAAATCAGCTGCATCTCGTATTTGAGTGCAAGTGCACCTCTGTTCACAACCTGCAGATTTTCGTAAACAACCACACCCGGCTCCCAGAATTCAACTTCATCAAACAGCTTTGTGGTTTGATCCACAGGCTGACCGTTTGCAAGAAGCTCAACGTCGAGATTACCTGAGGTGATTACATTTCTGATCGAAGAAACGCTGTCAGTAAACCAAGAAATGTACTGCCTATAAGCATAGACACGCACATCAGCAAGGACAAGGCGCTGAGCAGCAAAGCGCGCTTGGTGCTTGTCTTTTTTGTCATTTTTCAATGACCTCCTTAAATAGATATAGATATTTTTGTCAACTCTGATTTTACCGGGTCTCCTTCTGATGTCGGCACAGCGAAGGAGTCGGCTTTTGACTTATTAATTTGTCCCGGAGGACGGGGCGCACGGTAAAACGCCCGTATACCGCCGCACGGACCATAGCCCCTGAGCGATATCAATATTTAACGAATGGTATCAGCGACAGCCACAGCCTTCGCCTCCGACGGATCCAGTGCCTTCTTTCCGCACCCACGTTCCGTCTTATCTCATTATTGATGTACTTCAGCTCCCGTGAAAAATCCCTGAAGTATGATACGGCTCCAAACAGTATTACGATCAGAGCAAAGACGGCAATAATACCGATTATTAAATAAAGTATCGAATCAGAATTACTCGTTTGGTCCATTGGTCACTCCCGATTCCTTGTTGCCGGTTTTTCCTGCGCTGTCTTGGGTGATAGTTTCTTCTTTAACGGATTTAGCGGCATCCGACGTTTCTTTTGCCCTGTCAGGGCCATTTTCAGCTCCGTCTTCTTTTGGAGCTCCTGCGGTACCGCGGCCTTCAAGCTGAGCCTTGAGAGCCTTCAGCTCCTCAAGCATCTTGGCGTTTTCAGCCTTTTCCGCCTCGATCTTATCCTTTTCAGCCTGCATCTCCTCCATCTGCTCTTTCTTATAGCGACGGAACAGGTTGAAGAACTTCACGCCCTCATAAACGATGATCAGCATAAAGGGTGTGAAGATGCACACGAAATATCCGGGGGTTGTCTTCAGGAAGTTGAAGAACGTGCCAAGTCCGGGAACGTGGCTCTGATACTGACCCAGAATATAGGGGTATGTGACGATGGTCTCGTCATCGGAATCCGTTGTGGTACCGTATGTAATAAAGCCGGGGTTTCCCTCAGCATCCGTTGTCAGTCTGCGGATCTTATGGGTGATGGTCTCTCCGAAGCTGTCGGTGTCCTGTGACATAAAGGTGATGATATCACCCTCCTTCAGCGTAGCGGGATCGACCTCCTTAACGAGGATCAGGGCGCCTGCCTTAAAATCCGTGGCAGCCATAGAGTCTGAATTTACGATGTACATCTTATAGCCGAACAGGTCGCGGTCATTTCTGTTGAACGTGGTAACGGAGACCACGGTAAATATCATCATCGACACAGCAAGC
>CAYYRY010000224.1:0-3462 GCA_964474245.1 uncultured Ruminococcus sp.
TGGTGCAGACTTCTTCGATATTCCCTTTGAGAAGATCGGAAGATATTGATCTATAAGACTTTATAAACCCATAATCTCCCCCGCCTTAAGCGGGGGAGATTTGTTTGTTCTTACTGAGTGAAAGTGCTTGACAACTTCATGGCACTGTGTTAGAATATTTTTGTACAATTTAACAATACGAGGAGTATTACATGAAACCAAGAAAATTTGTCTCAGCCATTCTCGCAGCGCTGATGCTGCTGAGCGTATGCGTGACAGGCATAGCCGCTGAAAGTGAACTTCCCTTCACAGACGTGAAGAAAAACTGGGCGTATGAGCCCATTAAGTACGTTTATGAGGCAGGACTTATGAACGGTACGGGAAACGGAAGTACCTTCTCCCCTAACGACAATCTTACCCGCGGCATGGCTGTTACCGTCCTATACCGCAACGACGGTGCTGCCGACAAGAATTATCCTAATCCCTTCGCGGACATAGCCGACGGAAAATACTACTCCAAGGCAGCAGCGTGGGCATATGAAAACGGTATCGTCAACGGAACGGGCGAAAACGATTGGGGTGAGCCTCTCTTCTCACCCGACAACAAGATCACCCGACAGGAGCTTGCCACCATGTTTGCCCGCTACGCTACGTTCCGCCACGTTGACGTGACGAAAAACACAGCCGATATCTCCTCCTTCCCCGACGGTGCAAGTGTTGCAAAATGGGCAACCGACTCTGCCAAGTGGGCAGTAGGCACCGGCCTTATCACGGGTAAGGGTAACGGCGACTCCGCCACCCTCTCCCCCAAGGACAACGCATCCCGCGCTGAATTTGCGGCTATCATCCAGAGATACAACACCAAGGACGACTCACGAGAGTTCTCATATATGCTTGCTTACGAGATTCCCGTACCTAACAGCACCTACACAAAGCCGGAATATTCTCTCGTTAAGGATGCCGACGTCTACGTTGCCGTTGACGGAAACGACAGTAACCCCGGTACCATTGACAAGCCTCTTGCTACCTTTGAAGCGGCTAAGGCTAAGGCAAGCGAGCTTAAGAAGAGCGCAAAGGACGAAGTCGTCGTTGCCTTCAAGGCAGGAAATTACGGTCAGCTCAGTGTGACATTCTCCGAAGGAGACGCCGGCACGGAAAAAGCCCCCGTTACCTACTGTGCTTACGGCGACGGTGAGGTAATATTCTCCAACGGATGCCTCATTGACGAGACTGAATTCACGCCCGTCGGCGAGGGTGATCTTCCTCTGCTCGGAAGCGTCGATACCTCTAAGATCAAGAAGGTCGACCTTACGGGAAGACTTGAAAAATTCGCCACAAGAAATGCCCTTTTCAGTGAAAACGGACTCTGTCACGAGGCGCGTTACCCCAATAAGAACGACGACGGCTCGGATTTTTACTACACAAATATGACCACTACCGTGGATGAGCGCAGCAGCATCAAAATCTCGGGCGCTCTTCCTGCCATCGTAGAGTCCTTCAGAACCACCGACGGAATGAAGATCACAGGTTATCTCCGTACCGGATGGCTCGTGGACACCTTTACCACCAAGTCGTATGATCCCGCTACCGGTATAGTGGTCTTCGATTTCGAGAATTACCCGCCCCTAAACTATACTCTCGATCAGTTCCCTCTTATGTATGAGGGACGCACCACCGATATGGTATTCTTCCATAACCTCTCCGACCAGATAGACGACGAGGGTGAGTATTGGTTCGACGAAAGCACAAAGCAGCTTTACGTATACGATCCCAAGGGCGACTACGCTATCACCGATAACGCAAGTCTTGTACGCATCCAAAGCAGCGCGTATCTGAATTTCAAGGGACTTACCTTCACCTGCGCCGCTGATACTGCGATCAACTGCTTCACCTCAAGCCACCTGAATTTTGACGGATGCACGTTCAGATACGTCAGCGGTAACCAGTGTATCTATACGTGGGGCTGTGACTACGTTACCGCAGAAAACTGCGAGCTTTCAAACTTTGTAAGCGGCGGCATCTACGTCAATGCAGGCGGTAACGTCAACCTTCTTGAGGAATGCCACAGCGTGGTCAGAAACAACTATATCCACGATTTCGGTGATCCCAAGTATTTCGGCGGATCCGGTATCGCTATTCAGGATAACGTAGGTGCAGTAGTTGAGCACAATCATCTTGTGAACGGTGCCAGCGGCGGTATCATCTTCAACGGAACCGTTGACGCGAAGATCCGCTACAACGTGCTTGACGATATGGTAAACAACACCAAGGACTACGGTGCTGTCTACGGCGGAGGAAAGGCACGTCGCGGCAACCAGATCTGCTACAATCTCATTATGAATATGTACGATTCCCTCGGCAGATCAAGAGAATCCTACGGTGTTTATATTGATGAGTGCGGCTCCGGTCAGGAGGTATTCGGTAATATCTTTTACAACGGCGGCGCTCATGCTGTCACCCTCAACGGCGGACGTGAGAATAACATTCACGATAACGTCATCATAAACGTAAGCAAAGACGGCAACGGCGGCGGTGACTTCCTTATGACCAATGCGGGTATGTATCAGCTCATACTTGACGGCACTCCCGAGCTCGGTGCAGAGCATCAGACCTACACGTCTTTCTTCATCGAAAGACCTGCCAAGGGTGAGCCCGGATATGAGGCTTGGTACGCGAGATTCCCCGAGGTTTACGACTTCAATATCGATCCCGACAAGGTTGGAGACCGCGACTGTCTGTTCACTACCATAAACTTCGTAAACAACAATATGATAATCGGTTCCGAATACAACTACGGCGATACCTTCGACAAGTTTGCCGAGGCTGAGGGCAACGTGGTCCTCACTCTTGAGGAGAACACCATATTCACTGATCCCACCCACGGAGACTACTCCTTCAAGGCAGGGGCAGACTTCTTCGACATTCCCTTTGAAAAGATAGGAATACAATGATTTCAGCAGCTGAATAAACCTCATTATCTCCCCTGCCGCCGGTAGGGGAGATTTGTATTGTGTAACCATACAAAAACCATTGACAGATATATACCGAAATGATAAAATAGTACATATACTAAATCCCCGAAAAGGAGACAACCCATGAAAATGAAGAAGACCCTGTCCGCCATTCTCGCCGCACTGATACTTCTTTCCGTCCTCACGGTCGGCATCACCGCGGCTGAAGCGGACCTTCCCTTCACCGACGTGAAGAAAAACTGGTCCTACGAACCCATCAAATACGTTTACGAAAACGGCCTCATGAACGGCACGGGAGACGGCACCAAGTTCTCTCCCGACATGAACCTTTCACGAGGCATGGTAGTCACCGTGCTCTACCGCAACGACGGCTCGCCGAAGACGGCATACGACGACGTTCTCGTTGACGTTCCCGAGGGAAAGTACTATTCCATCGCCGCCGTTTGGGCATATAAAAACGGAATAGTCACGGGTACGGGCGAGGACTAGTGGGGGGAGCCCATCTTCTCTC
>CAYYRY010000225.1:0-3435 GCA_964474245.1 uncultured Ruminococcus sp.
CACATTGGCGACGGCGAAAGCCTTGCGCTGACGGGAGTTGGACTGACCTTCCCCATTATAACTCTTATAATGGCGTTCACTTCCCTCTTCGGTATGGGCGGTGTGCCCTTGTTTTCAATGGCAAGGGGAGCCGATAACAAAGAAAAAGCCGAAAGGATTCTTGGCACATCAGCCGCACTTCTCCTTCTATCGTCCGTGATACTGACATCCCTCGGGTACGCTTTCAAGAGGCCTCTTCTTTTCGCCTTCGGCGCAAGCGACGCTTCTTACGTTTATGCAGAGGAGTACCTTGACGTATACCTTATCGGTACTGTCTTTTCCATGGTCTCAACGGGACTCAACGGATACATAAACGCCCAGGGTTACCCGAAGATCGGTATGCTGTCCATCATAATCGGAGCCGCCGCCAACATCGTCCTCGACCCCGTGTTCATCTTCACTCTTGATATGGGAGTTGCCGGTGCCGCCCTTGCCACTGTCATCAGTCAATGTCTCTCAGCCGTTTGGGTAACGTACTTCTTATTCAGCAAAAAGGCAATAATCCCCTTGAAGATGAGATCCATCCGTATTAAATTGGATATTACGTGGGATATCGTACGCCTCGGTACTGCTAATTTCATCATGTCGGGAACCACGTTTCTCGTTCAGGTTGCCTGCAACGTAACGCTGCAAAGCTATGGCGGCGACCTTTACGTTGGTATCATGACTGTTGCAAACTCCATAAGGGAGATATTCATGCTCCCCGTCAGCGGTCTTGTAAGCGGAGCACAGCCAGTGATCAGCTTCAACTATGGTGCGGGAAAGTTCGAAAGAGTCAAGTCGGGAATTCGCTTCAACACATGGGTTGGCGCCGTCTATACCCTTGCGGCGTGGGTGCTGATCATACTGTTCCCCGGACAACTGTTCAGAATATTTTCAAGCGACGTGGGAATGATGAACGAGGGCATATCCATGCTCAGGACGTATTTCTTCGGCTTCGTTTTCATGGCACTCCAGTTTGCGGGACAATCCACCTTCCAGGCCGTGGGCGACGCCCGCCACGCCATATTCTTCTCACTTCTCAGAAAAGCAATAATCGTCGTGCCTCTCACCTTGCTTCTGCCGAGACTCGGCTTCGGCGTTGCGGGAGTATTCTTAGCAGAGCCCATCTCCAACGCCGTCGGCGGTATCGTCTGTTACGCAACCATGCGCCTCACGGTATACAGACAGCTTGGAAATGATCATGAATAGAATACGGCACCGTCATATCAGAATTCCTTCGATATCACGAAGACTCTGATATGACGGTGCCGTTACTTATTCCCTTAGCATTGCATCAGGTATTATTCCTGCGTCTTTTTTACCCATTCGTGCCAGCGAGGATCAGCGGTGATCTCCTCTTTTACGTGAGTATGATCGGGATTACACCAAAACGGCCAATCGTCGGGCAAAGATTTAGCAATAGAGTTACATGACTTAGCTTCATATTCTACGTATGAAACCAGCGGTGCAGTAAAGCTGTGAGTTTTTCCGTCACACACGGCTTCCAAAGCTTTTGCATGATATAAAGAATTATCAAGGGATACAAAGGCATCATCATGATATCCTCTTTCCCACTCGATTCTTGAAAGATAAAGATATAATTTAATTAGATCACCGTGATAATATCCCATATTTCCATCATCGCAGATTAAATGAAAGAGTGAAATTGCTCCTTTGATCTTTTCAATTGGCATATCACTTTCAAAATGATGCTTGTTTGTTATCAGACCATAAACAACTTGTTCAGCAAATTTACTTGCTGTTTTCAAAAGAAAATCTCCGATGTATTTAGCTTCTTCCTTACCGTCCGATGCTGATGCAAGGAGCAGTTCTCTACAACTGTTAAGTTCGGGCATTTTCTGAGCGAATAGGATGGCTTTTTTGTTCTCTCCTATATTTCGATAAAGTAAAACAAGAATTCGGATTGCTTTCGTAACCGTCGAGTTGTCGGTGGCATTATTAGCGAGATATTCACAAAGTCTAATTGATTCTTCCCAATACTTATTGGTTTTGTGAATATCATAACTGTGCCTTATAAAGCCATCATCATCGTAATATAGCCATTCTTTATGACGTCTCCATCCTGCTTCTGAAAGCGTGTCCGCAAGAGTGATCAGCAGACGTTCATTCTTCGGAAATTCTGCCAGACCTTCCCTCAATATGGCAAGACATTCATCTACCCATTCATCATCACTTCGGGATTTGATAGAAAACGAGTCAACTTTTTTAATAATGGTATCAATTTTACGTTCCCTATTATTTTCGTACCCAAACAGCTCATCGATGGAAATACCGAAGTAATTTGCAATGGATGGAATAAGCTCCATATCGGGATAACATATCTGACACTCCCAACGGGATACAGCCTGTGCGGTAACTCCGAGAGCATCTGCCAAGTCCTCCTGTGATCTTCCGTCTCTTATACGGAAAGCTCTTATCTGTTCGCTAAGTTTAATTAACATAATTAGTCTCCTATATTGTTTATCACCGGTGTGATTTCATTATAACAGACGCAGAGACGAAAAACAATTATCAATTTGTTGTTTGAAATTCAACAATTTGTTGTGTCAGACTCCAAAGCCCGCCTGAGAAATATCCGGTGGGCTTCTATTACTTTTATTCAATTATCCTGCCGTCGGTAGTAACAGTAACCACGCGCCATGGGATAAACTTGCCGCTTGCCATAAGCGCACGCTTGACCGCGTTTTCAATTCCGCCGCAACAAGGAACTTCCATTCTAACAACGGTTACACTCTTTATATCGTTACCTGCAATTATTGCTCTCAGCTTTTCAGTATAATCCACTGAGTCAAGCTTTGGGCATCCGATAAGTGTTACGTGACCCTTTATAAATTCCTCGTGGAAATTGCCGTACGCAAATGCCGTACAGTCAGCAGCCACCAAGAGCTTCGCTCCGTCAAAATAAGGTGCGTTTACGGGAACGAGCTTGATCTGAACGGGCCACTGAGAAAGTCTGCTCACAGCCGCACCTGCAGGT
The DNA here is from genome assembly GCA_964474245.1 of uncultured Ruminococcus sp. Lineage (GTDB taxonomy): Bacteria > Bacillota > Clostridia > Oscillospirales > CAG-272 > RUG11130. Next base: position 3,020 of record CAYYRY010000225.1, read on the forward strand.
ACGTTGCACGCAGTATTGTCACGTCTGATCACCTTTGAATTCGTTCCGGGGCACCCACAGGGGAGTTTTGTTTTCTCCTTTTCAGCCTTTGATGCAAGAACTGCGCTTTCGTTATAAGCCGGTGCTTCCCTCTCCTCAAAGCTGATGGCATCCGTGGGACACGCTGGCAGACAGTCACCCAGACCGTCACAGTAATCCTCTCTCGTAAGCTTCGCCTTACCGTCTATCATCTCGATAGCTCCCTCATGGCAAGCCGCCGCGCAGGCACCGCATCCGTTGCATTTTTCTTCGTCTATTTTGATTATCTTTCTTATCATGGTATGTCTCACTTTCTTTGGTTGTTGACTTTACGCCTTTATTATAGTATAATAAACTCATAAAGTCTGTTGTTTTTACAACAAAAGAGGAAAGTTTGA
>CAYYRY010000226.1:0-3413 GCA_964474245.1 uncultured Ruminococcus sp.
CCAGCGCTTGGCTCTGTTTATTTGTTTTGCAGACCTTCCGGCTTTTTCTTTTATCTAATCGGAGGTTAACATGAATAAACATAATAAGAAAAAAAGAAAGGGATTTAATGCAAGCAGCATGCGCTGTCCGTATTGTGGCAGCACGGTTGTTTACCGCAGCGCAGACGGGATTTATCACGATAATAAAAAAGGCGCCATGCTTTATGTGTGCAGCAACTTTCCTGAATGCGATGCATACGTCAGAGTTCATGCCGGTACCAATATCCCGGTCGGTAGTCTGGCGAACCACGAGCTCCGTTCTCTTCGCAGAACAGCTCACCATTATTTTGATCAGCTTCATCTCTCGGGTTACATGAGCAAGCAGGATGCATATCAGTGGCTCGCGGACCTGATTATGGCGCCTTTGTCTGAGGCACATATCGGTCATCTCGGCGAGTATTATTGCAAGCTTGTCATCGAGGAGAGCCGCAAGCTTATGGACAGGTCACGAAGAATCAATCAGGTTCCCCGATTTCAAGTCCTCAGAGGAGGTGCGGCAGCCTCATGAAACTAAACGAAGAGATGCAAAAGAAGGTGGAAGAAAATCTCGGTCTGATACACAAGGTAATCAATGATAAAGTTCACGGTCCGTATCAGATGGGAATCTATTCCCGAGATGATCTGTTCCAGATTGGATGCATCGGTCTTTGCAAAGCTGCCGCGACGGACAAAGGTGGCATCTTCTCGACCTATGCCTACAGACTGATTTGGAATCAGATATGTGATGCCCTGATCTACTCGACCCGTCGCCAAGCCAATGAAGTTACTTACGACGTGTCACCGTATACTGCAGAGGCAGATGAAAACGATTTGGCACTGGGTATAGCAATTGACCAGGCTTTGGAGAAAGCAAAGCTTGAAGCCCCGCCATCCACTGTCAAAGGTATTGAAGCCATCAGACTGATGGCGGAAGGTTTCACCTGCAGGGAGATTGGAGAGCAGATGGGTGCCACCGACAAGGTAGTGGCCGCTTGGATATCAAAGGCACGCAAGTTCCTTAAGGCAAGGAAAGATGTGCTTGACCTTGCAGGCAATATGTAAAACAAGAGACGCTAAGGAGTAAGATCCTCTGGCGTCTCTTTTCATTTGGAGGTAAATATGAAGGCAATATTTAAGAAAATACGTCCCTTTATTATCCCAATCATTGTTACATTGATTGTAGTCCTTCTTTTCCATTATATTTTCATGTTCGGCTATGTGCCCACGTCGTCCATGGAACCTACACTTGAGACCGGGAGCCTTATTCTCGGTCTCAGACTCTTTGGTGAACTGGAAACCGGTGACATCATCATCTTCCGTCACGACAATTCTTATCTCGTGAAAAGGATAGCAGCATGCGAAGGAGACACCCTCGTCCATCAGAATACCATAGTGACCGTTCCCGAGAACTGTTTCTATGTGCTTGGAGACAATGTGGAGAACTCCCACGATTCCCGGTACTGGGATAACCCTTTTGTTTCTTATGAGGATGTTATGGCAAAGCTGCTTATGCCCATAGAATGAAAAAGGACATAACCAATCAGAAGTTTGGACGTCTTACTGCCAAGGAAGTCGTTCGGACTGTACCGGGAAAAGGAAATGTATGGAGATGTGAGTGTGAATGCGGTGGGGAGAAAGAAGTCCCTGCCGCTTATTTGTTAAACGGCCACACGAGAAGCTGTGGTTGCTTGAATGCTGAGCGCAAGGCCCGTCTCGACATCACAGGACAACGCTGGGGACGACTTGTTGCTGTTCGCCATGTTGGATATACCACCATAGAACAGACCGGAAAGAAACAGGCTGTGTGGCTCTGGCAGTGTGACTGCGGAAACATCAAGGAAATACCTGCTACGCAGGTGAAGCACGGAGGCACGCGCAGTTGTGGGTGTAAGGCAATGGAGCATATTACTGAGCTTAGGAAGCAGGATATCTCCGGACAAAGATTCGGACGTCTTACAGCAATTCGACCTACTGATCAGCGAGATAGTAATGGTAGCGTTGTCTGGGAACTACAGTGTGATTGTGAAACCCTGGTTTACAAAACGGTCAATACGTTGAAGTCTGGCCGCGTGCTTAGCTGTGGGTGTAAATACCGTGAGACCAGGAGCGAAACGGTAAAGTATCGCAGAGATATGGTCGAAGGTACCTCAGTCAGCAACATTGTTGTATCCAAGCGTCTACGTTCAAACAATACCTCCGGGCACACCGGAGTAGGCTACGATAAGCGGACCGGCAAATGGTATGCGTTTATCAATTTCCAAAAGAAACACTATAACCTTGGGCTTCATAAAGAGAAGAGTGCAGCAATACGTGCCCGCCGAGCTGCTGAAGCGAAGCTGCACGATCCTGTCATACTGGAATACTGGGACAGTTTGACAGAAGAACGTAAGAAAGAATTCCAGGATTATCTGCGCAACACTAAAAAGTGATGCACATAAAGAAAGGTCGTCTGAGCTTAACCGCCCAGGCGACCTCTTTTTTTATTTGTTTTTGTTCTTTGGATTTGCTATAATTTTATCCGGGAAAACGGATGCGTTAATTAGATCCGCCGGATCTATGTCTAAGGCGTCTGCAATATTGTAAAAGACCTCAAGGGAGAACGGGCGTACAATACCCGGAGCTTCTATTGCGCTGATATGTGAACGGCTCACATTAGATAACTCTGCAAGCTTCTCTTGAGACATACCACGCATCTTACGAAGCGCAGCTATTGCAATGCCGAGCTGGATGAATCTATCTCTATTTTTGAATTCAACCTCTTTACTCATTTACAGTCACCTGCCTTTCTTAATATTATTATACTTTTTCTTGCTTTTTATTGCCGCATATGGCATAGAGCACTTGACTAATATTTAGAGCAAAAGTATAATAGAATGATACAGATGCGTTAATAGATGAGCAAATGTAATTGAAAAGAGAATCTTGACAACCGCTATACACACATGCTTTATTTATGGGGTGCCTATCCTAAGTAGAACATAACCGAACAGGAACCATCCCGATTGTTCCCTTCGGAGAGCTTTTAAGAGATAGCGAGTTGAAAAGATAGCCCATCGGACTGTATCGGTTCGATGGGCATTTTAGTTTAATTAAGGCTAAGCCATTATCAACACAGTTGGTGATGAGAATGAATAATCGGAGGAACCCGAAATGGATAAGACAGGTCTAACAGAGATTACAGCAACCGTATTACAGCAGACTAAGAATTCTATCGAAGGTATGTGCGAAGTCAGTGGACTGAGTATAGGAGAAATTATTGATAGAATGGCTCTAAAATGGAGTGCCAAGGATCCGGAGCACGCAACACAGCTTATTCTGGATGATATGATTATTCACACAAGGAATTTAAGTCCTGAGGATTTCAACCTGACTGTATATGGTGTATTGGCCGTGAT
>CAYYRY010000227.1:0-3380 GCA_964474245.1 uncultured Ruminococcus sp.
TCGTAAAGGAGTTTTGCGTCGTAGTCTATGGGACGCTCGCCTACGTTGACGCAGGACGAGGATCTTATAGTCTCGCTCTTGTGACCGTATACGGATTCTGCCGTTATCTCCACGTAGTAGTCAGTGTTCCATGAGAGTCCGTTTACCACGGTCGTTATGGTGTCGGAGCCGTATCCGCCGGGGAGGTGGTCGGTGTTCGGAATGTAGAAGGATCTCGTGGGAGCCTTGCCGTCCTTGGCGATGACTTCAACGGTGTAGGCGTATACCAGATCGTAGTTGTTATTCGTTTTCGTTTTTACCTTGGGGAAGGTGACCTCAACGGAGTCGTAATTCCCAAGGTCGCGGAGAACTATCTCCTCGTTTCCCGTGAAGTAGGGAGCTGAGGTCTTGAGGTTATAGGCGTCGGAACGGGTTGCCTCGGAGGGATCGGCAAAGTAAATGAAATCCTCAGGCTTATCGGAAGAGTCAAGCACCCAATTCTCGTGCTCGAAGAGAATACGTCCGTTCTGGAAGTCCACACGGTAGAATTTTGTTGTACCGTCCTTCATTACGTCAAAGAGGATACCTGTGGAGCCTATGTCAGCACCTTCATTAAAGCCGTCGTCGAAGCTTTTACCGACGATACCGTCGTTCATACAGGTGATACCCTCGGACTGGTCGATGAAATCAATGTTGAAGGGGTTAAAATGGGAGTGACCTGTCACATGAATTATCTGAGGATACTTTTTGAGGAGAGCTTCTGTTTCGTCGGTAAAGCCGTCTTTTGCCGAGGAAACAGAACCCTTGACGGTATCTCCCAATACGGTATGGCTGATAAGGAAGATATGACCGTCCCAACCGGACGCATCAATGGCATCAAGAGACTCCTTGATGAAGTCATGACGGTCGTAGTAGTTTCCTTCTTCACTTGTATTTTTCATGCCGAGCTTGATTACGGGAACCTTGCCGTTCAGCCAATAAAGCTTATCGAGTGCCTGACCGGTGTATTCGCTGAACTTTTTCACACCGAGGTCGAGATTATCCTCATGGGCGTAGTACTCGTGGTTACCTGCGGCTATAATGGTGGTCGTAACGGGAGCTGAGCTTCCTGCACCTTTCATGGTGAAACCGTTAACGTCAACTGTAAGTTCCTTTGAGTTTTCCGCAATGATACTCATGAGTTTTTCGTACTCGTAGTCCTGACCCATATCGGTGAGGTCGCCTGCGAGGATAAACGCATCAACGCCGCCGAGCTTGCCGAGTACGGAATATGCGTTGCGGAATTTTTTCGCTGAAGCGGAGTAATTGATATGTACGTCACTACCTACTGCAAAGCGGGCAATTACGTCTGATGTTTTTTCAAGGGCATCGATGGTGGTATAGGACGGATACCACTCTTTTTCGATGCTGTCCTCGTCTGCTGCCAGACAAACGGGCAGAGACATAAGAATAGCGAGACATAAAACGAGGGATATAAGTTTTTTCATTGTGTTCTGGCTCCTTTGGAATGGATAATGATTGTTAAGTACAGTATAACACAATAATTGACGGATTACTATGGTTTTTTGAGAAATATTTGCAAAAAAATAAGCAGGTGATCTTTAAATAATACGACGGATTTACTTTTACAGCGGGAATCAGATTCCAAAGGCATTATAACAAAAGAGGCAGTCGAAAAGCTTGGCTTTCAACTGCCCCTTTGAAGTAGTGAAGAGTTAATTATTTTTCTTTTTACCTGAGAATATCTTCTGGATGGCAACGGTGAAAAGGATGATGATTCCAATGATGACGAAGATTACGAGCATACCTTTTCCCATATGTCCTAACATGTCGGCTGCTCTTGAAGGCTCAAAGCCGATAACCGACAGTTCTTCCTTGATCTTTTCGATATATCCTGCAAAATCGATCCATGCTTTTAATAAAGTCATTTTTTTCCTCCTGAATTAACCGAAAATGTTGAGGATGATACCGCCTGCAATGACTGAGGCGATCTGTCCCGAAACGTTTACACCGATGGAATGCATGATAAGGAAGTTCTGAGGATCCTCCTTCTGACCCATTTTGTGAACTATACGGCCGGACATGGGGAATGCAGAGATTCCTGCCGCGCCGATCATGGGGTTTACTTTATTCTTCATAAAGAGATTGAGGAATTTTGCAAAAAGCACGCCGCCTGCGGTGTCTACGATGAATGCGATAAGTCCGAGTCCCATGATGAGAAGGGTCTGAGGACGTAAGAACTGCTCGTCGGTCATATTGAAGGCAACGGAAATTCCGAGGAAGATGGTGATAAGGTTAGCAAGCACCTTCTGCGCGGTCTCGGAGAGCTGATTGAGTACGCCACACTCGCGGATAAGATTACCGAACATCAGGAAACCGATGAGAGCAGTGGCCTGAGGGATGATTGCAGATGCAACGACGGTAATGATAATGGGGAAGAGGATTCGTGTGAGCTTGGATACGTTCTTCTGCTCGTAGGGCATACGGATCATACGCTCCTTTTTAGTTGTCAGGAGCTTGATAACGGGGGGCTGGATCACGGGAACGAGCGCCATATATGAATATGCTGCAACTGTAATCGGGCCTACAAACTCAGACTTGAGGGCGTTTGCAACTGCGATGGAGGTGGGACCGTCAGCGGCACCGATAATTGCAATGGATGCGGCGTCGTTATCCTTGAAGAAGATCGCAGCCATGCAAAGGGTGAAGAAGATACCGAACTGAGCTGCAGCGCCGAATATCATGAGCTTGGGATTTGAGAGCAGGGGACCGAAGTCGATCATGGCACCGATACCGATGAAAAGCAGAAGGGGGAACAGCTCGTTGGCAATACCGGCGTTATAAAGCTCCTTTATCGGGCCTGAAAGAGCGTCTGAAAGAGGAATGTTTACGAGGATAGTACCGAAGCCCATGGGGAGAAGCAGAGTAGGCTCCATTTCCTTAGCAATGGCAAGATAAATAAGAAGTCCGCCTATGCAGAGCATTATGATCTCACCGAGTCCGAAATTTAAGAGATTGCGATAGAGAATATCCATTTTTACCTCCGATAAATTTTTGATGGTTCGTTTGAACGACGATATACTTATTGCTTATGACAACAAGACATATTATAACATAAAATCACTTTTTTTGCTACATTAAATATATAATAATATTTAATGGTACAGAGTAGGTGTTAATTATGAAATATACACAGTAAAGAGATGCAGCTTGGATCATAAATGGATTTTTGACGTATACGTAATGAGGTGAACGTTGCCTCGGGTGGCTTCGGCGTTACTCGTCCCTTCTTGATCCCGAACCGTAGCTTCGATAAAAAAGTCGCTGCTTGAAGACAGGCGCCTAAAAACAAAAGCAGGGCACATACCCTGCTTTTGTTTTTTCGGAGTGACTGGATTCGA
>CAYYRY010000228.1:0-3359 GCA_964474245.1 uncultured Ruminococcus sp.
TCGTAAATTCAGAGAAGTTTGGCTTGATGTAGTAGATAACGCCTTCCATAGCACCGGGCATAGTCATGGAATAAATTGCAATGCCTATAGTAAGAACGACAAGAACAGGCATCATGAACTTGCTGACCTTCTCAATTCCCTTCTCTACGCCAAACAGAACAACAAGAGCCGTAAGACCTATAAAGAGCAAGAACCAGCCGATAGGTTCAAAAGTAAGTCCTCTGAAGGCGTTAAAGTAACCGTCAGCAGCAGATGCGTTACCGGAGCCTGTAACAAATACGAAAAGGTACTTTGCTACCCAACCGCCTATTACGGAATAATACGGGAGAATTAGCATAGGGATAATTGATGCAAGCCAACCGATAAACTTATATTTTCGGTTCAGCTTACCGAATGCCTCAATTGCGCTTACACCGGTCTTTCTTCCGATAGCAATCTCAGCACACATAAGAGAAAAGCCGAAGGTCACAGATAAAACAAGATAAACGAGAAGGAACATTCCTCCACCGTATTTTGCCGCAAGATACGGGAAACGCCAGATGTTTCCGAGACCGACTGCAGAACCTGCTGCAGCCAAAACGAAACCTATCTTACCTGTAAAACTACTTCTTTTTTCACTCATAATGAATATACCTCCGAGATAGAAAATGCAGAAGCGGATAATAAATATAATATTCGCCAATATTCATTATTATATCACATATTACTTGAGTTTTTCAATATAATTTGAATATTTCATTGATAATATATTCTGAATTAAAAAATCTAACGGGAGGTGACAGTCTGTCAACTCCCGCATTTCAGTTTTATTCGTCTTTGGGTTCTGTCTCGTCTTCTTCGGTTTCGGGGGGAATTATATCATCGGAATCCTCAAGGTCAAAGGTGAGCAACTCCTCTTTACCTGCCTCAGCTTTATCGATGAATTCCTGATGAAGTACTGTCATTACCTTATCCCACATCGTACACGAAGGATTTTCACCATATGCACTGAGTGATGAGTTTATATCGTAACCTGTCCACGTTGCACCGATATAGTATGGTGTGTATCCGACAAAGTATCTATCAAAGTCAGCGCTTGTTGTTCCGGTTTTACCTGCAGTATCTATCTTATGTCTGAGAGTTACTGATTGACCGGTACCTTCTGACATTACGCTCATCATGATCTTCGTCATGACCTTTGCTGTGCCTTCTTTGATAGCAGCTTCGGTATGATGATTATTTTCAAGAACTATCTGACCGGAGCTGTCCTTGACATACAGGTACAGATTGGGAGACTCGTATATTCCGTTATTGGGGAATATTGTGTAAGCCGCAGCTGCTTCCATAACTGTCATACCGTAGTTAAGCTGACCGAGAGACAAAGCTGCAAGTCCCTTATCAGTGATAACACTGCCGTCTGCAAGAACACGGCTTTCGATCAGGCTGTCTATATGAAGCGTGTTTTTCATAAAGTCAAATGAAGAATCGACGGTGAGCATTTCAAGAACTTTCATGGCAACAGTATTCTTCGAAACTTTCACGGCTTCCGTTACAGTAATGGGACCGCTGTAGTAATTAGGATAGTTCTTAGGGTAAGGAGATTTTTCTACCCATTCCCAGGAGGTTCCTGCACCGTGAACAACTTCATTATACCATAGAGGTTCATCTTCTACAATTGAAATAGCCTTTATAAGCCCAGCATCAATGGCAGGTGCATAAACTGCAATTGGCTTTATGGATGAACCAATTGGTCGTACAGCCTCAGTAGCCCTGTTAAGGATAAGATTACCCTTCTTCTCTCCTCGACCGCCTACAAGGCCGAGAACGTCTCCTGTGTACGGGTCAATAATGACCATTGCACTTTCAGGCTGCAAACCTTCCTGTGCTTTCGGAAATGCCTCTTCGTCCTCGTAAATTGTCTCAAGTGTATCCTGAACCGAGGGATCCATGGGGATATAAATACTGTAACCGGACGTGTAAAGCTTCGTACTTGCGAGAGCATATGTCCAATTATATTTTTCCATCAGATCATCGATGATCTGAAAAATTACGGAGTCAACGTACCAGCTGTGAACCGTAAATTCTTCTTCCTCATCAATTTCTTCTTTTTCATTTGAATCGACGAGCTTTAACTGTTCTTCAACAGCCGCTTCATATTCCGCTTCGGATAGATAACCGCAATCCTTCATTCTGAACAAAACGGTGGCACGACGAAATTGGTTTCCATCCTCGTGGAAACCCTCCTCATCAGTCCATGAGAAGTAATCATGATTTATTGGCTCATAACGGGATGGGTTCTTTACAATGCCTGCAAGCGCAGCACATTCTACGAGCGATAGCTCAGAGATGTCTTTGCCGAAATAGGTATCAGCTGCAGTTTTGACTCCATAGCAGTTATTTCCGAGATATACGATGTTGAGATACATTTCAAGAATCTCTTCTTTACTGAGCTGCTTTTCAAGATTCAATGCGCGGAATATCTCTTCAACCTTACGTTGGATAGAGAAATCATCGTCACCGGTCAGGTTTTTGACAAGCTGTTGGGTAATTGTGGATGCACCGCGTATCTGTTCAAAACCAACGAAATAATTGACAACGGCTTTACAGGTACCCTTCCAGTCTACACCGTTGTGCTGTTTGAATCTATGGTCTTCAACGGCGATAAAAGCATTTATAAGATTCTCCGGCATCTCACTGTAATCAGCCCACAGGCTGTTTACGGAGCCGTATAGTCTTTCTTCTTCTATTTCTATGGGAGTACCATTTCTGATTTGTCTGTCCTCCGGAGTCTCATAATCGATGTAATAAATACGTGTAGTCGTATCCTTAGCAGCAGAAACGAGCATAGACGGATCCATTTCAAGATCCAGATTGTTTTTGATATATACTGCAAATACTGTTCCAACTATCACTCCGGTTATAAGACCGATCAGTAAAACTGTGAGAAAAATATTGACAATATAAGATAAGATTCTTAGGAAGACCTTTCCTACGATCTTAAACGTCTTTGCTGCATTTCCTTTGTTCGCTTTCGGTGTATTCTGCGAACTGTTATATTTTGCATTACTAGTCATATCAGAAAGAAAGCCTTTCGTAATAATTGGTATTATATTTATTATTGTATACCAAATATTTGAATTGAATATTAACATACGGAAAATATACGCCTTTTAGTCCGTATGTTAGCGATTTTACTTTAAGACAACGTTATTGTCCCCGAGTATCTCCTTTAACTCGTTAATAACAAACGTACCGGCGTTTGTCATTCGAAGGGAGTCCTTCAAGTATTCTTTGTTATCGTCATCAAAGAACACTACGGGGGTCGATCCCTCACGGAAGATTTCGATAAAGTTTAGTGCTCTTGTGTAAAGCTCACTTTT
>CAYYRY010000229.1:0-3353 GCA_964474245.1 uncultured Ruminococcus sp.
TGATTGGCAGCAGTGCTTCATCAAAATACGCCAGAAAGGCGAGAAAATACTGCACGTCAGACTCCTTTATAAAAGATAACTTATTTTCCTCTTTATTATAGCATTATTTCTGATAAAAAACTTAACAATCTTCAAAATTATCACATTTTTAATATATTCTACGTTCTATATGGAAAAATATTAATTTATAAACATTGAAAACAAGCCGCAAATGTGCTATACTCTAAGCATTAAAAATTACGTTGTTTACAGCGTATGGGTCATCGTTTACTGTTTTACGTCACAGCCACAGGCTTAATGGAGTTTGTATGAAAATTATAGTAGCAGGATGCGGAAAGATCGGCAGCTATATCTGTGCCGCCCTTGCATCCGAAGGACACGACGTTGTTGCCATCGACCGCGATATGGCGGTCATCGATTCAATTACCAATGTTTATGACGTGATGGGAGTCTGCGGAAGCGCGACGTCTACCGATATATTGGCTGAAGCTCAGGTTGATAAGGCAGAGCTGTTCATCGCCGCCACAGCTTCGGACGAGTTCAATATGCTGAGCTGTTTTTTCGCAAAGAAGATGGGCGCATTTCACACCATTGCAAGGATCCGCAGTCCACAGTACACAGGGAAAATGCTGAGCTTTATCAGGGAAAACCTCGGACTTTCCATGGCGATAAATCCCGAGCTTCTTGCGGCTCATGAGATGTTCAATATCCTGAAGATACCCACCGCCGCCAAGGTGGAATCCTTCTCAAGACGTCATTTTGAAATGATAGAGCTGAGCCTCAGGGATACCTCCCCCTTCTGCGGTATGAGAGTTGTGCAGATAAGAAACAAGTATTCCGCAGACTTTATCATCTGCGCCGTTCAGAGGGCGGGAAAGACATATATTCCCGACGGCAACTTCGAGGTGAGATCAGGGGACAGGATAGCCATAGCCGCCGCCCATCTGCAGATGCAGAAGATACTGAAGGAAATGGGCATTCTGAGAAAACAGGCAAAGAGCGTTATGCTTTTAGGCGGCAGTAAGATCGCCTGCTATCTTGCAAAAATGCTGACCTCCATCGGCACGTCCGTTAAGATAATCGAGAAGGATAAGGAAAGGTGCGAGGAGATCGTCGATATGCTGCCCAAGGCGGTAGTGGTATGCGGTGACGGCACGAATCAGGAGCTTCTTTTAGAAGAGGGTCTCCGCCAGATGGATGCATTCATATCCCTCACGGATATGGATGAGATAAACGTGCTCATGTCCATCTTCGCCACGTCAAACGGAGTTCCCAAGGTAACAGCGGGGATCAGCAACGAGGGCCTTTCGCCCCTTGCAGAAAAGCTGAGCCTTGACTGCCTCGTATCCCCAAAAAAACTCACCTCAGACGTTGTTGTCAGATACGCCAGGGCACTTAAGGATACAATGCACAGCAATATCGAGACCATGTACACCTTCCTTGACGGCAGTATAGAGGCACTTGAATTCAAGGTGAAGGACGACTGTGCTCTTATCGGTATCCCGATCCACCGTCTCAATATAAAAAAAGGTGTGCTTATAGCAGGTATACTCCGCAACAGACGCCCCATCATTCCCACAGGTAACGACGTGTTCATCCCGGGCGACCGGGTGGTGGTTATTGCCGAAGGATCTCATCCCGCAGATCTTTCCGACATCGTAAAGCAACCCATGATCCGTGAGGGTCAGTGAATGCATTAAGGAGACTTTCGAACCATGAACTACAGAATGGTATTCAGCATGGTCGGTCTGATCATGCTTCTTGAAGGGGTACTAATGCTAATTCCCGCGGCTGTCTCACTGATGTACGGAGAAGAGAGTGCTACAGCTTTTCTCATCACCGTCGCACTTCTTACAGTATGCGGCTTTTCTTTGAGACTTCTGTTCAAGCCTAAAGACCGCGTGATATACGCCAAGGACGGCCTCGTAATAGTTGCTCTCGCATGGATAATTACGTCCCTTTTCGGTGCTCTCCCCTTTAAGATAAGCGGCGAGGTACCATCATACGTTGACTCTCTGTTTGAAACCGTCAGCGGCTTCACCACAACGGGTGCGTCCGTCATTACCGACCTGTCCGTGCTGAGCCACGGTATGCTCTTCTGGCGAAGCTTCACTCACTGGATCGGCGGTATGGGTGTTATCGTCATGATAATGGCGATCTTTCCTACGGATTCGGGAAGATCAATGCACGTTATGCGTGCAGAGATGCCCGGACCCATTGTTGGAAAGCTGGTGCCGAGAGTAAAGGACACCGCAAAGATACTGTACCTAATTTATATATTCCTCACTGCACTTGAGGTCGTATTCCTCGTCTGCGGCGAGATGGATCTGTTTGACAGCGTAGTTCACTCGCTGGGTACTGCAGGAACGGGCGGCTTTGGTATAAAGCCCGACAGCCTCGGCTCATACAGTGCCTACTCACAATGGGTCATCACGATATTCATGCTGATTTTCGGCGTGAACTTCAACCTTTACTTCCTCATTCTCATAGGCAGAATAAAAAGCGTCCTCAAAAGTGAGGAGCTTTGGGTATATCTGAGCATCGTTGTAGTCACAACTGCAACCATAGCCGTGAATATTTCGGGTATGTTTGACACCGTAGGTGAAGCGATCCGTCACTCCGCATTTCAGGTGGCATCCATCATCACCACCACGGGATATGCCACAGCAGACTTCAACCTGTGGCCGGAGCTGTCCCGGGGATTGCTGTTTATACTCATGTTTATCGGCGGCTGTGCAGGCTCCACGGCGGGCGGACTTAAGGTGTCGAGAATAATCATCATGGTAAAGATGACCTTGGCTAATTTAAAAAAGTACGTCCATCCGAGAGCTGTGGAATCCGTGAAATTTGAGGGAAAGACCCTTGAATGCTCAACGACGAAAAGCGTCAGTACCTACGTTACCGTGTACTCTATGATATTCATGCTCCTTTTCCTTGCTCTGTGCCTTGATTCCTTCGGCTTTGAAACGAATTTCACCGCAGTTGCCGCCTGCTATAACAATATCGGTCCCGGTTTGGCTGACGTTGGTCCTGCCGGAAGCTTTACGGGTTATTCAGCCTTCAGTAAGCTGGTGCTTTCCTTAGCCATGCTTCTCGGACGACTTGAGCTGTACCCGATACTGGTTATCCTCATTCCCACAACGTGGGCACGTAAGCGCGCTAAAGCCGCATAATAGGTTATGGCTACCCATGAGTGCTTCACGGGTAGCTTAACTGTTTGTCAGTTCTCAGACAGTCCCTTTTAAAAAAGCTGTACAGAGAGCCTTCTCCGTAATGCGGCACGGACATATCCCCGTTAACAAAATAACCGAAAATTAATACAAAAAAATTTATATATGATTTATTAAATGTTG
>CAYYRY010000230.1:0-3345 GCA_964474245.1 uncultured Ruminococcus sp.
TTTATTATAGAACCTACAAAAAACCATTGACAAATATATGCTGAAATGATAAAATAGTACATATACTAAATCCTCCGAAAAGGAGACAATCCATGAAAATGAAGAAGACCCTATCCGCCATTCTCGCAGTACTGATGCTTCTTTCCGTCCTCACGGTCGGCATCACCGCGGCTGAAGCGGAACTTCCCTTCACCGACGTGAAGAAAAACTGGTCATACGAATCCATCAAATACGTTTATGAGGCAGGACTCATGAACGGCACGGGAGACGGATCCACCTTCTCTCCCTCCGACAGCCTCACGAGAGCCATGGTAGTAACCGTTCTCTACCGTCTTGAGGGCTCCCCCGAGGCAGATTACGACAGCTTCCTCTTTTCCGACGTACCCGAGGGAAAGTTCTACTCCCTTGCCGTAATGTGGGCAAAGGCGGCGGGTATCGTTACCTCCACAGGCACGGACGACATCGGCATGGAGCTCTTCTCCCCCATGAGAGCAATAACCCGTCAGGAGCTGGCGACCATGTTCGTCCGCTTTGCGGAGTACCGCTACGTTATTACCGAAGAAAAGGCTGATCTGTCCGCCTTCAAGGACGTCACCGACGTTGCAAAGTGGGCGAAGGATGCCATGGCTTGGTGTAACGGCGAGGGACTTATCAAGGGTACGGGCACGGGAGACACACTCTCCCCCAAGAACACAGCTACGAGAGCCGAGTTTGCCACCATCATGCACCGTTTTATAGAGGCTGAATTCGATTACGAATACGTATACAAGCCTCCGAAGGTGCTTTCCACGTACACCGAAAAAAGCTACCCCCTCGTCACAAATGCGGACATCTACGTCGCAGTTGACGGAAACGACAAGAATGACGGCTCCTTTGAAAAGCCTCTTGCGACCTTTGAAGGGGCTGTTAAAAAGGTACGTGAGATAAGAAAAAACAACAATGTCCCCGTTACCGTAGCATTCATGGCAGGTAACTACGGTTATCTTGACCTTGAGCTGACAGCAGAGGATGCAGGCTGTTCAAAATGCCCCATTACCTACTGCGCTTACGGCGACGGCGAGGTCACCTTCTCCAACGCTCTTCCCATAACCCTTGACGAGTTTAAGCCCATCGACGAGAGCGAGCATTATCTCTTCCCTGCAGAAGCAACAGGCGCCATCAAGAAGGTAAGCTTGGGTGACAAGACATACGTGGGCAGCCTCGCTACGGTAAGAGATATCTACGGCGACTACTACTTCGGCAGGGAAAACCCCTACTACGGTCAATTCAAGGGAACGCTCACCTTGATCGGCTCCCTTTACGACGACGCGGAAAGCCTTGAGCTTGCGCGCTTCCCCAACAAACAGAGTCCCAACGGAAACGACAGCTTTATGGAGGTAGGCTCCCCCGAGAGCACCTTCACCATGAAGCTGAAGCCCATATTTGAAAACAGATTCAAGAATTACCACACCTACAAGAACATTCAGTTCTGCGGTATGGACCAGGCAGAATACGAATCCTCCTTTGCAGCCATCAAGAGCTACGACATTGAAACGGGTATATTCACCGCTGAGGATTCAACCAACGGCAGAGGAATGCACATGACGGCATCGGGATATTTTCAGAACATCTCCGAGGAACTCGATACCTACGGCGAATACTGGATCGATCTTGATACCGAGACACTTTACGTCTACGATCCTACCTCACCGAACTATTACCTCGCTACCGCAGGCACACTTCTGAGACTCACCGATGCGGACTACGTCAGCCTCGTCGGTCTTAACTTCAAGCACAGCATGGACGAGGGTATCGTCATCAACGCCGATCACGTTACCATCAACGGCGCAGAGATCATGGGTATGCTCGGCTCCTTTGAAAGAGACACCGAGTTCGGTACCTACGCCGTTATCCTGAACGGTAATAACAACGCTCTCGTAAACTCATCCCTCACACAGCTCGGCGGCGGCGGTGTCAGCATCAGCGGCGGAGACCCCGATTTCCTCATTCCCTCCAATACCGTTGTTGACAACAACCTGATCAGCCACTTCGGTCAGACCTTCCACGGTTGGACTCCCGGTGTGCGCATCTTTGACTGTGTCGGCGCGACCGTATCCCACAACGAGATCTCTTACACTCCTCACATAGCCATCCACTTCGACAGAGCTTACGAGGAGAAGGAAGGCGACGTGCGAAGCATTGACAACGTCGTTGAGTACAACTACATTCACGACGTAGCGTCCCATTACAGAGATATCGGCGCTATCTATCACGGTGAATGCCAGACCAACAGAGGCAACGTCATCAGATACAACCTCGTCAGCAAAACAGGTCCCGGAGCGTGGGGACTTTACCTCGACGACGGAATCAGCGATCAGACCGTCTACGGAAACATCTTCCACAACACGGGTATTTGCGGAATCGAGGGCGGCGCAGGACGCGACAACTACGTTTGCGGAAACTACATTATCAAGGAAGGCAACAGCCCCGTTGACACGGTTCCCATGTCCATCGGCGCGAAGTATGCCGATATGCTGAAGGATGAAGGCGTTGACAGACTGTGGAGTTCAACGTGGCAGGGCACATACGGTCAGACTATTGCCGATATTCCCACGGATCCCGAGGCGCTGAAGATATGGCAGGAGAGATGGCCCGAGCTCTTCGAGTCTCTCGACGAGCGAGACGAGATCACCCCCGACCGTATCACGGACCGCACTCTCATGGTAAATTCCGCAGGCTCCGTCTACAAGGATAACTTCGCCTTTGGCACGAGCAGACTCGATGACTTCAATTTTGACGAATCTTCAACGTGGTTCAACGAAATAGAAAACAACGTAAGATACACGGCAGACAACGATCCGCAGATCTTCGTTAATCCCGCCATTGGTAATTACTCTGTAAAAGAAGACTCCGGTTTCCCTAAAACCGAATTTGAAAAGATCGGAAGATATTAAGAAGTTATGATTACCCTGCGGGTAAGTAATGGAGCTATGCTGTGACAAAATCTCCCAAAACGGCTGCCGTGCAGCCTCATAACGCCGAGCGCCGGCGAGACTCATAAGTGATAACTCATCTTCTCCCCTGCCTACGGCAGGGGAGATTTGTATTGTGTAACTATACAAAAAAATATTGACAAATATACGTTGTCATATTATAATATATTTGTATATTATTTATTACGTAAGGAGTTAACCCATATGAAAGCACAAAGATTTCTTTCAGTTCTCCTCGCCGCACTGATGCTTCTTTCCGTCCTCACGGTCGGTATCCCCGCGGCAGAAGCGGAACTTCCCTTCACCGACGTGAAGAAAAACTGGTCATACGAGCCTATTAAGTACGTATACGAAACGGGACTTATGAACGGCA
>CAYYRY010000231.1:0-3336 GCA_964474245.1 uncultured Ruminococcus sp.
GGGGTCCTCGGGTGTCCAGCCGCATTTGTCGCACTTGTACTGAGGTACACCCGCAGGCTTCTTTGCGCCGCACTCACCGCAGAACTTGCCGAGGTTTACCGCACCGCAGGAGCACTTCCAGCCGTCCGCTTCAGAAGGCTTGGGAGATCCGCACTCGGGACAGAACTTGCCGGTAGCAGCAGTGCCGCAAGCACATACCCAGCCACCTGCAGGCTTAGGCTCCGGCTTCTTAGCTCCGCATTCAGCACAGAACTTGCCGGTAGCAGCAGCTCCGCAAGCACAAGTCCAAGCATCCGCCGCAGGAGCCTGCTGCTGAGGCTGATTCATGCCCATCCGGAACAGATCCTGTGCGTTCATGCCGCCTGCGTTCATTGCCATGCCCATGCCCATAAAGCCCTGCATTGCTCCGCCTTCGTTTGCCGCCGCTGTACGCATTGCGTCTGCCTGCGCTCCTACCAGACGGCTGCCCGCCATCATGGGGTTGGTGGTCATTGCGTTCTCTTCCCACTCGGTGATCTTTTTCTTCTGCTCATCGGGAATGGTGAGGGAGTTGATGCTGACGTTCCGCATTCTGAGACCGCGTATCTCGCCCCATTCACGGGAGAGCACTTCGTTCAGCGCGTCGCGGATCTCCATGGTCTTGCCGGGGATCTCGTAATACTGGATGCCTGCGGCGGAGAGCTTTGCGAGGGCGGGCTGAAGAGCGTTCAGCATTTCACTTTTGAGGGTGGCGTCTATCTCTAAGCGATTGTATTCATATGCTACGTTGGATGCTACGTTGGTGTAGAACAGCATGGGGTCCTCGATGACGTAGGAGTACATTCCGTTACAGCGGATATCTACTGACAGCTTAAGTCCCATCTGCTCGTTGATCACTACGCGGAAGGGAACGGGGGATGCTGTTCCGAAGCGGTTTCCGGTGATCTCCTTGGTGTTGAAGTAATAAACTCTCTGATCCTTACCCGTGTCGCCTCCGTATGCAAATCGCTTTCCGATGGTCTTGAAGGTGTTCTTGATGCTCTCACCGAGATTTCCTGCGAAAACGGACGGCTCTGTGGAGCTGTCGTATGTAAATTCACCCGGCTCTGCACAGAACTCTACGATCTTGCCCTGCTCAACGATGATCATTGCCTGACCGTCCGCCACTGCTATTCCCGAGCCGTTGGAGATGATGTTATCTTCTCCCTTTGTGTTGGAGGAACGTCCGCTTGTCTTCTTCTGTCCCTTTCTCATGAGTACGTCTGCGGGAAGAGCGTCACAATAGAAAAATTCCTTCCACTGGTCGGCAAGTACGCCGCCGAGGGCACCTATTCCTGCTTTTATAAGTCCCATAATATTTCTCCTTTGGTATATGTAGTGTTTTGGAAATCAACGTAATAATTGTGATTTTCGGCGAAAAAAGTTTTTGTCTGTTACTTCTATTTAAAAGTCCGATTACGCCCACGGATCAGCGGATACGGGAGGACGTACGTCGGACAGACATTGAATATCGTTTAAGAACCACTCGCCTGTGGAGGGCTTGCGACGAAGCTTAAGCTGTCTTTCGTTGTCGGCACCACTGCTCTTGACCCAAAGAGTAGCCCAGTTTTCGTTATCGAAGGAGTAGGGGTTTTCGATTATCTCTATGGTGTAGGGCATGGTTGGGGTGTAATTGTTCTCCGTGGTCGCTCCTTTGAAATAGGAACGGATCTTGTATTCCTTGCCGTTAAGGCGTTCCTTCAGGAATGCCTTTTCGGGAGTTGAGAAGCTTTCGGGACCTTTGAGGTGATCGAGCATTGCATGGGTGTCATCCGGGCTTGCCTCGTACCTTGCCAAAACGATCATTACGAGTGCGGCTGTCTTGAAGGCTGTGTCAAGCTTAGCCTCGGGGAGCGTCTTCAGTTCATCAACGTTTGATGGAATGGCGTTGAAGGTGAAACTTTCCTTATGATTTCTGCCTTTTCCGATATTGCTGACTGCTGTGTTTACGGCATCGCGTACCTCTTCTTTGATTTTTGAATCAATGATTCTCTTAAGACTATCAAAAAAACTCATATATACTACCTCTCATTCTTTTATATAACGGAAAGTCATGAACGTAAGAAGACCTTCATCGTTTATCATTTCGTAATCACCTAAGGATTCGGATTTTCCGAGCAATTTGCCGTTGCAGACCTCCCAATTGAAAGCGTCTCCGGTAATCATTCCGTCCCTCAGTGTTATCTCTCCGGTTTTGACAGCTTCTTCAACCTCTTCGTTGCTAACCCCTTCAGGCAGCGGTGTAAGCATAATTACCTGTCCATTCTCGCATATCTCGAGCTTTGAGCCTGTGATCATGGCTCAAATCCGTTGTCTGAAAGCTTCAGGGTGTCTGCAATTGCATTACTGAACAGAACGTTTTGTATATTGACAACGATTCGCCTCACGGCATCACCTACTTTCTTTGGGAATGTAGTATAAAATAACCATAATCTGTACTATATATATTATAACGTTTTACAAAAAACAAGTCACTATTACAAGTAATAGTATTTTGTACTTTTTGAACTTTGCGTAAATTATCTTATATGAGAAAACAGCCCACCTGATATGCAGGTAGACTGTTCATTTTTATTCGTTTTCCAACGCCTTGTCCGGAGAAACTATAATAAGGTTTTTCTGTGCCACAGCGATCAGCAGCTCCATTCGGGTACGGTAGCCTGTCTTGTCGAGTATCCTTCCCACGTGCCAGCGGATGTTGGCTTTACTGCAGCAGAGTAATGCCGCAGCATCCTCGTCTGAGGTGCTTTGCATCAGAGCACGGAGTACGTCAAGCTCAGATGCCGTCAGCTCGTAGCTCGTGCTGAGTCCTAATTTTACCTCAGGGGTCCTCTCGGGGAAGATGTGCTCGCCTGCCATAGTACGGTCCATAACGGAAAGAAGCTCACCGCATTTTGCATCCTTGTACCAGAAGCTGTCTGCTTTCGCCTCTTTAGCCTTTTCAATGAAGGTGTGCTCTGCCATGGAGGTGACGACGATGACCTTGGTCTTCGGGAATTTCTTTTTGATAACGGCACAGGCATCAATTCCGCTTTCGTCACGTGCAGTGCAAACGTCCATGAGGATCAGATCAACCGGTGAGTGCATACAGAAAAGCTCCGCATCAGCGGCATTGGGGATGGTTCCTGCAAGGGTATAGCTTTCGCTTGACTTGATGATGGACTCCATATTTTCCTGTGCCATCTTCTGATCTTCTACGATAAGGACTCTCGTCATGATGATCTCCATTCTGCCATTGGCTTAACAAGTAGGAAATGAAACCTTTTTAGTTTGAGTTTGTTTAAGCATTCATGCAACCTTTCCCTTGGATACTGTAAC
>CAYYRY010000232.1:0-3329 GCA_964474245.1 uncultured Ruminococcus sp.
AGCAGCCGGATGCTCTTTATTGGATAAACGGTATTCCGATCATCGCTATCAGCCCCTCTGAGAACATTCCCGAGCGCGGCAGCGACACCATGGAGCCGGGTAACAACTATGACCTATCTGCAGACTTCCTCAAGAAGGCGTATGCAGAGATCGATCAGAAGGGCTACAAGGGTCTTATCATCATGATCGCTCACCACAGAACCGATACAACGGGAAAAGAAAACAACTACTGGTCTGACGAGATGCTTTCCATGATGAAGGCACATCCCAACACCATGATCTTCACAGGTCACTCACATACGTGGATCGAGACTACCAAGGAGTTTATACTTCAGGACGCAGGCTTTACCCACGTGCGTGCAGGCTCCCTCGGTAATGATTACGGCGGTCTTGGCAAGGGTGCCATCAACCCCAACACAGGTAAGCCCGAGACTCCTCTTGAGGTAGAGGGTGACTCCAACTGCTCATGCGTCCTCGTTGACATCATGGCAGACGGTACCGCAAAGCTGCGTAGACTTGATCTTGCCAAGGGCAAGTATATGTTTGAGGAAGAGAGCTTCGTTGTTCGTCCGAACGTGCTTACAGACTATCTCCACGAGAGCGATAACGCTGATTTCTCAAAGAGCTACGGAAGCGGTAACACAGCGCCGAGCTGGCCGGATGGAATGAAGGTCACCGTAGAGGATATGGGAAACAACGGCTCCATCATCGTCCGTTTCCCCTCTGCAGTTGCAGCAACCAAGCTTGCCAAGGACTTCGTTGCGGAATACCGCATTCGCGTCAAGGCGCAGGCTCTTGATGAAAACGACCAGCCTGTCGTAGATGATGCCGGAAAGCCCGTATACACCTACGTACAGAGCGAGGGAAAGAATTATTTCCGCGTTGCAAACTACAGAGATATCGCTGACGATGGTAAGGACTGGAAGGTGTACATCCACGGTCTTACCTGGGACACCGACTATATCGTCGAGGTCAGAGCGTACAATTCCTACGGCAGCGCAACTCCTTGGGTACAGATGGACGGAACCATCAATATCGGCACGGGAAGCCCTGCATACCCCGCGGTTCCCGTTATAGATTTCGACTATTCCTACGGTAATATAAAGGATGGCGCGGGTCATGCTCTTACCTGTGAGCCTACTATGGTGAAGGACGTTGAAATAAACGGTCAGAAGGCAGTAAACTTCCTCGGAATCGGCGGTAAGCCTTACGCGTACGAGTTTACCGAGGAGGATTACCTTGCAATCAGCGATTTCTTCGTAATGGAAGCATATTTTTCCGCAACCAATGTAACCGGCACACAGTGTATTATGGGTTCATGGGACGGAGCAAACCTCGGCTTCAAGATCGAGGGTGGAAAGCTCAATCTCTGGGCGAATATCACTTCTATGGCTGCAGGTCAGCAGTCTGAAAGAAATATTGTAAGCGCACCTATTGAAGCAAACAAGTGGTATCACGCAGTTGCGGTATATGACGGAATCTCCATGAAGCTGTATATGGACGGCGAGCTTGCAGATGAAAACGAAAAGGCTAAGGGTGGTCTTGACGTTGTAATTTATGATGCTGATCAGGATGAGGATACTGCAGGTGCTGACCCCAAGAAGGTGGTAAGAAACTTCTGCATCGGTGCAGGTCAGTATGACAGTGAAGGTGCTACTTACCTTATGAGCAACTGCAAGATCGGTAAGGCAGCGCTCTACTCAGGTGTTATGACCGAGGAAGACGTCAAAAATGCGTACAAGATCGCGACAACTGCACTTCCTTTCACGGACGTGAAGGACGGCTGGTACATAGATTCCGTAGAGTATGCATATAACACCGGTCTCATGAAGGGAAGCAGCGACACCACCTTCTCCCCCTCCGTACAGACCAACAGAGCCATGATCGTACAGATGCTCTACAACCTTGAGGGCGCGCCTGAGGTTGATACGACTGACAACCCTTTCACGGACGTTCCCGCAAAGAAGTGGTATACCAACGCCGTACTTTGGGCATACCAGAACGGTGTGACCACAGGTACGAGCAAGACCACCTTCTCACCCGATACACTTGTAACGAGAGAGCAGGTAGCCGTATTCCTTTACAGATACCTGAAGGACTACAAGAAGGCGGATGTAGGCGAGGGTGCTGATCTTTCCGCATATCCCGATGCCGACAGCATCAGTAAGTACGCAGGCTTCAAGGAAGCGGTAGCTTGGGCAAACGCAAACGGAATCATCGGCGGTAAGAAGAACGGTGAGGTGATCACTCTCGCTCCTCTCGACAAGGCCATGAGAAGCGAGGTTGCCAAGATGTTCGTTTCCTTCGCCAAGAAGTATTGATCTTTAACATCAATCTGTTAAACGCTCTCTGCTCTCCACCGGAGCAGGGAGCGTTTTTGACACAATGCGGTACGTTAATGTATTTTCGTTGACTTTTATATACCGGTGTGGTATAATTCAAGCAACGACATAAACATAAGGAGATCAATCATGAAAAAACTTTTGTCATTCGTTATTGCTGTGATCATGATCCTGTCGGCTATGGTGCTCACAGTAGGCGCTGCATTTGACAAGGACGGCAAATGGATTCCCGCAAACGGTAAGTGGGATGCTATCAGCCGCGACGGCGTCGTTGCACGCTTTGCCATCGGCGCAGACCCCCATTTTATCTTGTATAATTCTTCGGAAAAGGTATCCGCTGTATACAGCGCCCTGAAGCAGATCGGCGGCGTTGATGCGTTCATGATGGCGGGAGACCTTACCGACTATGCCAAGCCCGAGGAGTATACGGCTCTCATGGAATGTGTCAACAAGCACACCAAGAAGAATGATCTGAACCCCGACGCAAACGGTGATTGTGTAGGCATGACTGTCCTGACCATGGGTAACCATGAGCATGCAGACGGCTGGAGCAACCATGACTGGAAGCTTCACAGTACTGAGAGTGAGGAGAAATTCACAGAGTATACGGGTCAGCAGCCCGATACCCTTCACTGGATAAACGGTATTCCCGTAATTGCCATCAGCTCCGATAACGATATTCCCGAGCGTTCCACTGCTGACGAGACGGGTAACAGCTATGACCTTTCATACGACTTTTTGAAGGGGGCATACAAGCCCATCGACGACACGGGGTACGACGGCGCTATTTTCTTGATAGCGCACCATAGAACGGCTACAGACGGTACTGAGAACAACTATTGGTCAAAGGATATGATGGACCTCATAAAGGCTCATCCCAATACAATGATCTTTACGGGTCACTCCCACACTTGGATCGATACGACGAAGTCATTTATCCTGCAGGACGGCGGCTTCACCCACGTGCGTGCAGGCTCCCTCGGTAAC
>CAYYRY010000233.1:0-3326 GCA_964474245.1 uncultured Ruminococcus sp.
GATATACGGGAATCGAGATGAAAAAGCTTATCCTTCGCACGGGCGGTATGGAACAGAAAAAGATGGGGCATGATGAAAGACTGCGTAATGCAGGGTCAACCTTGTCATTATTGCCGCATACTGATGTCAGAGGTAAGATTGTTATCATTGTTGATGACATCATTACTTCGGGAGCTACTTTTGAAACAGCGGCAGAAATGATTCAATCGAATGGCTGCAAGTCCGTTGCGGGAATGTTTATTGCCAGGACCGATAGGAATAGGAGAGGCAAGAGATGAGCAGTGCTTTATGGAATCCGTGGCACGGGTGTCACAAACTCAGTGAGGGATGCAGAAACTGTTACGTTTACAGAATAGACTCAAGACATGAGCGAGATGCGAGTATTGTGACGAAGAACAAGAATTTCTCTCTGCCCGTGTCGAAAAACAGAAAAGGGGAATATAAATATCCTGCAGGCACGGAGTTTTTCACGTGCTTCAGCTCCGACTTCTTCGTTGAGGATGCGGACCCTTGGCGAGGCGAGGCGTGGGATATCATCAAAGAGAGGAGCGATTGCCGTTTCTTCTTCATAACCAAAAGGATAGACCGGTTTGAAAGCTGTATTCCCTCGGATTGGGGTGACGGCTGGGATCACGTGAGTATATTCGTGACCTGTGAGAATCAAAGGATGACCGATTACCGTATGCCCATATATCTGTCTCTCCCTATTAAGACTAAAGGGGTAATATGTGAGCCACTCCTTGGACAGGTGGATATCGAAAGGTATCTGACGGAGGATATCACCTCGGTCACCGTAGGCGGCGAGTCGGGGGAGTGTGCCAGAATCTGCGATTTTGAATGGGTACTTGATATAAGAAGTCAGTGCATCAGACGGGGCGTGAATTTTAATTTCAAGCAGACGGGTGCGCGGTTTTTAAAGGACGGAAAGCTGTACCGCATTCCGAAGGCAAAGCAGGGAGTTCAGGCGAGGCTGGCGGGAATAGACGTATGAGGGTGTTATGTATGAGCTTTATCGGTTCTGCAAAGGCACGGGACGGCTTTGGTTGTGATAACAAAATTAAGTTCGATAAAAAAGCATGGGACAGCATCGGTACTTCGGAAAAATGAAGTGCTGATACTGTCCCATGAGCTTTTTTATAACTCAGAATCACGTTGAAGTAATGTTGGTATCTTGAGACAAAGTAAACGTAAAGGTGACTTTAATCTGCGCTTTGATCGATCAGGGTGTAGGTGAGGATCGCACTTTGGGCGGCTGCGTCAAGCTTTTGCTGATCGAACTCCTCATATACTGTGGTACGTCCCGAGTAAGCTTCGAATGAGAGGGAGTAATGAATACCGTTGCCAATGTCGAATTTGTATGTGGTATTCATTTTAAGCTTTGCATACTGAGCGGAATCCGTTTCTTTAAGGCGTTCATCACTCTCGGTCATTATATGCTTATATATCTTTACCGGGTATTGCCAACCGTCATCAATGCCGTATTCTGCTGCGGGCTCCACAGGGCTTGTTGACCCATTCTCGGCACAGCCGCCGTTGCATACGTTTACGGTTGCATAAATTGAGAAATTCTTTTTTACAACATCAAGCGCCTCGCCAAAGCTTACGGTGTAATGTCCGAGCCTGCGAGATGAAGCATACCATTCCACACACACATTGAGTCTGTCGGATATGGAATAAGGATTGCTTGAGATGTGATTTGTAAAGGTATAGCTTGTTCCCCATGAATACAGATAGGGAAATGATTCGCCCGAGTTACCGTATGTATCATATATGAGGGTCACGGAATCGGAAGTGAACTCAAGTCTGCCCTTGACCTTCTTGTCGTCCGCTTTGTAATCACCATCCTCTACATAAGTCCATACACCGTCTGTGAGGGTCGCAGTTGCGTCAAAGCCGAAATGCTTGAATACTCCGGAGCTGAATTTGATCTCATTCTCGGTAACTTCTCTTATTATGATACCATCTGTGGAATAATTCCAGGAGCCCTTATAGGACTCATCGGGCATCACAAGACGTCTTTCCTGAGTCACGCCTTCTGCGTTATCTGCTAATATCTCATCTACGGAGTCGTATCCGTTAAATATGATCGGATATGCGGTAAGTATAGAATTAAGATCAAAGGCATCGTCTATGCTCTCGCGTACGGTTGGGGGAGAGAGCAAGAGCTTGCCGTTTTCAACATAGGCTGTGCCTGTCTCTCGGTAAAGCTCATCACGGCTCGTTGACAGCTCCAAGGGGGCAGTAGCTGTATCGGCGACAGGAGAACGGAATTTGTTTGAAATGCGTGTGTATTCAAGGGAGCCCTCCGCTGTCTTTGCAAAAACAGTTGAGAAGTCCTCTGTTTTTGAGTCAAACTCTACCGCACCGTCTTCAGTAAACACTACGGTGTTTATGACACTATTATGCTTATTAAAAGTGAAAATGATAGCTCCGTTACATTCAAACAGAGTAAGGTCACTGTGGTACGTTATGTCCCATTCCTCTGACAGCTCAAGAATCTGTCCGTATGCGGAGGCGGAGATAACCTTAAACAAGTCATCATATCTCAGATACAGCGGCACGGAAAGACCTTGCACAGTCAGAACTTTAGCTTCAAGGTCAACAAATGGATCCTTTGTGCGGTCACCGTATAAGTCGTTGAAGCTTTCTCCAACAGGGTAGTTTTCAGTTAGTTCAAGCTCGAACTTAGGCACGTCGGGATATATCATGTCGATGCTCAGGTGTCTTCCGAGATCAACGAGGATGGGAGATGAGTCCATGCCGCTTGTGGCGGGAAAGGCTCTGTATGTCTTGCCGTCAGCGCAGTATGAAATTCCCGTGTAGCCTATGATCTCAACGGAATCTACCGTAAGGAGTACGGCATCTCCTACTTTAAGATCTCCGATTACGTGAACAGGTTCTTCACCGACAATCTGCGGAGCCTCATCCCACGTGAGCTTTGTTACGGTGAATTCGGTGACATCTTCATTTATTGCTATAAGCAGGATAAAGTTGTATTCCGATGTGGAGGCGTCATAGGAGATGAAGTTTTTGAATTTTGACAGATTTTTATCAGTTGCTTCCAAGGGCTGTATGTTGCCTTTAGCCTCTTCAGGCATGGTTTCGGTTGCGTTAGTATCTGTGGTAGAATAAGCCCCACTATCACTTTCTGTTTCAGCAGTATTATAAGTATCAGTATCGGTGGAAGTGTCTACGGGGGAGCGATCGCAACCAATCAAGGTACTCGACGTTATGCAAATAACGAGGCAAAGGGATAAAATGGCTACACAGCGTAACTTCCCGACAATGTGAAAAATGTTTTTCGGATATGTCTTTACCGCGGACGT
>CAYYRY010000234.1:0-3301 GCA_964474245.1 uncultured Ruminococcus sp.
GGACGGCTCTTGGGATACTATGATAGACATTCAGGGTCTTGAAGACTTCTACGGCGATATGGACTTCAAGGTAGCAGGTACTCATAAGGGTATCACATCTATCCAGATGGACCTTAAGGTTGACGGTCTTACTCCTGAGATCATCCGCGAGGCATTCGAGGTAACTCACAAGGGTCGTGACTACATCCTTGACGAGATCATCCTCAAGGCTATCCCCGCACCCCGCGAGGAAGTTTCCGAGTACGCTCCCAAGATGCTCACCATGAAGATCAACGTTGAGAAGATCAGCGAGGTCATCGGTAAGCAGGGTAAGGTAATTCAGGGAATCTGCGCTGATACAGGTGCAAAGGTTGATATCGAAGACGACGGTACCATCTTCATCTCCTCTCCCAGCAAGGAATCCATCAATGCTGCAAAGGCTATGATCGACGCTATCGTATTCGAGCCTGAGGTTGGCGCTATCTACACGGGTAAGGTTACGAGAATCATCCCCATCGGTGCATTCGTTGAGTTTGCTCCCAAGAAGGAGGGTCTCGTTCACATTTCCAAGCTCGATAAGAAGAGAACCGAAAAGGTTGAGGACGTCTGCAACGTAGGCGACGAGATCAAGGTTAAGTTCCTTGGCTTCGACGAGAAGGGCAGAATGAACCTCTCCAGAAGAGACGCTCTTTAATTAAAACAATAATATAACTGCAGGGGCGCTCTTCGGAGTACCCCTGCGCTTTTTTGAAGTTCACCGTTATGAGGTTTATGGGAGGTGCCAATGGCGCAGCATAACAGGCGGCCTTCGGGACGCAGCATGAGATTTACGGAACGCGACGTGCTGAACGGTGCGGCGACTAAATATAGAAGAAAGAAATTCGGTGCTTCCGGTGTTGCTGTTATACTTTGCAGTGTGCTTATCATTGCAGTTCTTTCAGCATCCGTATGGCATCTTGCCACCACGGAACGACCGAAAACCGATAAGCAGGACGATATTGCAGAAAGCTTCATTGCGGATAACAGTACCGAAACCGAAGAGGTGATCCACTTTGAAAGCGTGACCTGCCCTTCAAGCGACGTCAGTACGGGAGATTTGATCCTCGTAAATTACGAGTATAAATACGTTTTCCCCGAAACGGAAGATCATCTTGTAAATATATTTAAAAACAAAACGGACGATTATGCAGTTGCATATAACAATTACGTGCTTGACGGCGACGTATTGGACGTGTTCAGTGACCTGATGGCTGATCTGAAGAAAGCCGCAGACGAGTGTCCCATACTTATAAACAGTACGTACCGCAGTCTTGAAGAGCAGCAGTCCATTTACGACAGCTATGTTCAGTCAAACGGTGAGGAATATGCTTCGAAGTACGTTGCTGATCCCGGATGCAGTGAGCATCATACCGGACTTGCACTGGATCTGACTATCCGCTATCTGGACGGAACTTACGTGTTGATGAAGAACTATGAAAATCTCGATCTGTTTTCATCCTTAGCTATAAGACACGGTTTCGTACAGAGATATCCGGAAAACAAGTATGCCTTTACTCATATCAATACCGAGCCATGGCACTACAGATACGTGGGTATTCCCCATTCGTACGTTATGACGAAAAAGAATTTCTGTCTTGAGGAGTATATCACGTTCATTGCGGATTATACAGCCACAGGGGATATGCTCTGTATAGACGAGACGGGTGAGATCACTGTGTGTGACGTGAAAAATATTCCCGAAAAGTGTATTCTCGTGTACTATACTCCCGTAGGTGACGGTGCTGAAACGGAAATCAGGATAGCTGCGGGAGCTGACCGTTATACATTATCTGGAGATAACTGCGGCGGATTTGTGAGTGCGGTATTCTTCGGTGAATTCGAGCTGCCGCAGGTCTCTTATGTGACCCCCGGTATTGTGGGCTGATAAACACCTTATGAAGATATCGGATCATCGCAAATTCAATGAAAATTCCATGTGTTTTCATGATTCTGTCACACAATGGGGGTATAATATAGACACATCGAAGATGTTTAACGTCTTCGGTCGTGTTTGGAATCACGGTACGTGAAATGAATACAGCTACATACCGATATCATGTGAGCTGAATGAAAACGACAGATGCTTGTTCGCATAATATTTGTTCACTGTATGAAACAGGAGGTTAGCGTGAAAGTTCAGTCAGCCTTAAACAAGCGTAAAGTTATTTCACGCGTAAACAAACGCTGAAAAATCGGACACGAGGTTTTTTCTCCGCTATCGCAGACCGCGTTTGTTTCATTATCATTTTGTGTAGCCGTAGGCTGAATGGAGGTTAATATGAGTACTTTTGATGAAAACGATCGTATGAACGATGAAAACGAAGAAAACAAAGTAAATGAAGAGAATAAGCAGGAAGAGGTAAAGACAGAGGAACATTCCGCTGATAAGGAAGTGTTCGATGATGGGAATATGCCTTCACATACCTATGACTATTCTGCAAATAACAGTACCGGATCCGTATACAGCATGAAGGGATCCGATATCGTGAAGGATGAATCAGACGTAGCGGGCAGAGTTCCCGATTACAGCACCAGTCACGTGGACGGAAACGGTATATCCTATACTCCCGTGCCGGACACTCCCAGGAAGAAGCGCAGTGGCGGCAGGTTTTTGCTCGCGGCTTTGTGTGTGATACTATCCTTGGCTTGCGGTTTTGCGGGTTCTTACCTCGGGAATGTTGTGTTTGACGGTAACACCCCTGCGGAAAACACACAGACCGATAACGGCAGCGACGATTCTTCAAACGTTAACAAAGTTGTGATCGATCGTGTGGTGGAGCACGTTGAGACCTCCTCCGACGGTTCTGAACTGACCTATTCCGATGTTGAAGCTCTCGTTGGAGACAGCGTCGTTGCCATAACAACGGAATACAAGGTGACCAGCTTCTGGCAGGAATACGTAACCAGCGGTGCCGGAAGCGGGGTCGTTATCTCTGAAGACGGATATATCATTACCAACAATCACGTTATTGCCACGGATGAAACTTCCTATTACGGAACAACCACGACATATGCCGATAAGATCACCGTAAGCTTCAAAAACGGAAACGAGTATGAAGCTACTGTCATCGGAGGAGACGCAAGTGCGGATATCGCGGTCATCAAGATCGAGCCCGAAGAAGACGATAAGCTTGTGACCGCTAAGTTTGCGGACAGCGATAAGCTTAAGGTAGGCGAAGAGGTCATCGCCATCGGTAACCCCCTCGGTGAGCTCAGCGGTACCACCACCAACGGTATTATCAGTGCCCTTGCAAGGGAAGTTACCATTGAAGACGTTGATATG
>CAYYRY010000235.1:0-3299 GCA_964474245.1 uncultured Ruminococcus sp.
GAAAGCAAAGCTAAGTCATTTCGTTATATAAACTCAGAAATGAAGGCAGAATGGAGATTATTATGAAAGTAACGTTTAATAAAGCAGATCTTATTGCGGCAGTTGCTCCTGCTGCGGGTATTTCACAGATAAAGAACACACTTACATCAATTGAAGGACTTCTTTTCGAATGTCCTCCCGACCCCAAAATGGGTGATTTCGAAGGAGAAAGAGAAAATATGTGCCGTATTTCTGCTTTCGACCTTGAAAAGGGTCTCAGAACATCGGTAGAATGTAAGATATACTCTGAAGGTAAGTATGTGATCTCAGGTTCAAAGATACTGCAGATCATCAGAGCGCTTCCCGACGGTGAGATAAATATAGAGATAGATTCTTCTCTCAGAGCTGTTATCTCAGGCGGAAACAGCAACTTTGAGATTTCAGTTGCCCCCGGTGAAGATTTTCCGAGTATGCCTATGTTCAAGGGTGACAGACGTTATCAGATTCCTCAGCACGTGCTTCGCCGTATGATCAACGAAACAATATTTGCTGCAGCAACAAATGATCAGAGAGCTGCACTTAACGGTGAGCTTCTCAAGATAGAGGGCGGTAAGATCACCATGGTAGCCTGTGACAGCAGCCGTCTTTCTTGCATCTCCTGCGATGCATCCCCCGACGTCCCCGATTGTGATATTATAATTCCCGGTAAATTTCTGTCGGAGCTTTCAAGAATGCTTAAGGACAGTGAAGACGAAGTCACAATGATCATCGGTAACAAGCACATCATCTTCAAGATGGATCAGATCTACTTCTTCTGCCGTATGATCGAAAGCAAGTACCTGGATTATAAGAGAGTAATTCCCAGAAGCTTTGAAACAGTGGCTTACGTTTCTCCCGATGAGCTGAGAGGTGCTATAGAAAGAGCCTCCATTATCAGTGAAGACAAGCTTGGCGGCAACAGCAAAGCTCAGGTGAAATTTGTTGTAAGCGGAAATAAGATAGATATTTCAGCAGTATCCACCAGCGGAAGCATCTTTGAGACCGTCGGTGCAGCTATTACAGGTGAGGATGTAACCATAGGCTTCAACTGCCGTTATCTTTACGATGCTCTGAAGGCTGTTCCCGATAATGTTGAAAGACTGAGGATCGGCTTTAACGGAAGTTTTAACGGAGTATGTATCGAGCCTTCTTACGGAACCTCATTTATTGAGTCCGAGCTTAATACTGATGAAAACGTTCCCGAGGGAGAAGAAAAACAGAATTTCCTCCACCTCGTAATGCCCAGAAGAAGATAATGCTTATTCATATAGGTAACGGTTATCTCGTAAGAGACCGTGACGTGATCGGAATATTCGACCTTGACGGTGACGTCACACCTGAGATAACGACAGGATTTTTAAAGAAAAGACAGGAAGCCGGAGAATGTGAATCTGCAGTGCTTGATCTTCCCAGAAGCTTCGTTCTCGAAGAGGTTGACGGCAAGCAGAAGATAATACTATCACATATCTCATCGACAGCATTGGCAGGTCGAAATAAGGGCTATTGATCTCACAGCCCTGCCTCCCATAAGCACAGAAAGGAACGGAATAAGAGATGTCAGAAACAAAACAGATGTCAAATGATATGATAGAGACCGAAAATAATGCAGCTTATGACGAAAGTCAGATACAGGTTCTTGAGGGACTTGAGGCTGTCAGAAAGCGCCCGGGTATGTATATCGGTACAACCTCCGTGCGCGGTCTGCATCATCTGATATATGAGATAGTCGATAACTCCATAGATGAAGCAATGGCGGGAAGATGTGATAAGATCACGGTGATCCTTTACCCCGACGGAAGTGTTTCCGTAGAGGATAACGGACACGGTGTTCCTTCCGAGATGCATCACAAAATGAATAAATCGGCAATGGAGGTAGTTTTTTCCGTTCTTCATGCAGGAGGTAAATTCGGAGGAAGCGGTTATAAGATATCCGGAGGTCTTCACGGAGTTGGTGCGTCCGTAGTTAACGCTCTTTCCGAATGGTTCGAGGTAGATAACGCTTATAACGGTAAGCGTTATACCATGCGCTTTGAGAGGGGTAAGACCACCCGTCCCTTCGAATGTATTGGAGATGCAGAGGGAAGACACGGACTTTTCGTGCGCTTCAAGCCCGACCCAGAAATATTCACCGACACCACGGAATTTGATATTTCCATGCTTCTCACACGCCTCAGAGAGCAGGCATTCCTTAATGCCGGTATCCGCATCATAATAAAGGATCACAGAGAAAAGGCTGTGAGTGAGGAAAACTCCGCACTTGATCCCGATATTGCACGTATGTTAGCTGCGGCTGAAAGCGAAAAACTTGATGAAGTTGATCCCGAAGCAAGCCTTGACGTGCGTACCGAAGAGGAAAAAAGCGTCTCGGAAATGAAGGGCGAGGATGGAAGTGAATATATCGAAGACGGTTATCAGGTATACGACCTCATGTATGAGGGCGGTATCAAGAGCTTCGTTTCCCATCTCAACGCAGCAAAGCACGCAGGTCTCATACACCAGAGCGTTATTTATATGAAATCGACTAAGGGGGATATCACCGCCGAGGTCGCAATGCAGTATAACGACAGCTATAACGAGACTATCGTTACGTTTGCAAACAATATGTCTACCATCGATGGCGGTACCCATGAGACAGGCTTTAAGACTGCTATCACCAAGGTACTCAATGAGTATGCAAGAAAGTCAGGCGCACTGAAGGACGGAGACAAAAATCTCACGGGTGAGGACGCAAGAGAAGGTCTTTGCGCCGTCGTATCCGTAAAGCTTCCGGACGCTCAGTTTGAAAGCCAGACCAAGGCAAAGCTCGGTAACAGCGAGGTAAGAACCATCGTTGACAATATCGTAAGCGAAAAGCTCTCGGAGTTCTACGAGGAGAACCCCTCAGTTGCCAAGGCTATAATCGAAAAATCCCTTGCTGCTTCACGTGCGAGAGAGGCTGCAAGAAAGGCACGTGAGCTGACACGCCGTAAGGGCTTCCTTGAGGGCGGCTCGTCTCTCCCGGGAAAGCTTGCAGACTGTCAGGAAAAGAGACGTGATCTAACCGAAGTTTATCTCGTAGAGGGAGACTCTGCGGGAGGCTCTGCGAAAAGCGGACGCGACAGCCGTTATCAGGCTATCCTTCCTCTCAGAGGTAAGGTACTTAACGTAGAAAAATCACGACTTGATAAAGTATACTCCAACACTTCCCTTATTCCGATAATTCAGGCTCTCGGATGTGGTATAGGTGAAGAATTTGACATTGAAAAGCTCCGTTACGGTAAGATCATAATCATGGCCGATGC
>CAYYRY010000236.1:0-3294 GCA_964474245.1 uncultured Ruminococcus sp.
TGAAAAAAGCGGAGCCGGAAACGCATTCCTCGGCTGGCACGATCTCCCCGTAAACTATGACAAAGAGGAGTTTAACAGAATTTTAGATGCTTCCGAGCGTATCAAAAAGCTTTGCGATGTATTTATCGTGATCGGTATCGGCGGTTCTTACCTCGGCGCAAGAGCAGCTATTGAATTTATCAAGTCTCCTTACTACAATAATATCAAGAAGGATACACCTGATATCTATTTTGCAGGTAACAGTATCAGCTCTTCTGCTCTTGCAGATATCATGTCAATTTGCGAAGGGCGCGATGTTTGCGTTAACGTTATTTCTAAGTCGGGTACTACTACAGAGCCTGCGGTTACGTTCAGAATATTCAGGAAGATGCTCGAAGAAAAGTACGGTGTTGAAGGTGCTCGTGAGCGTATCTTCGTTACCACCGACAGACAGAAAGGAAAGCTCAAGGAATTCTCCACAGAGAGAGGCTATGAGACTTTCGTAGTCCCGGATGATATCGGAGGACGTTTCTCTGTTCTTACCGCAGTTGGTCTTCTTCCCATTTCCGTAGCAGGTATTGACGTACGCGAGATGATGCGCGGTGCAGCTGAGGCAAGAGAAGAATATCTTGCTGACGGTCTCAATAATAACGCGCTTCTTTACGCGGCTCTTCGTAACGTTCTTTATAATAAGGGTAAGTCTATTGAAGTTCTTGTTTCATACGAGCCTGCACTTCAGATGCTCTGTGAATGGTGGAAACAGCTTTACGGTGAATCCGAAGGTAAGGACAACAAGGGACTTTATCCCTCATCTGTAATTTGCTCTACAGATCTTCACTCTCTCGGTCAGTACATACAGGACGGACAGAGAATGCTGTTTGAAACTGTTATCAGCTTTGATAAGTCAAGTGATACAGTAGAAATTCCCGATGACCCCAATAACATTGACGGGCTTAACTTCCTCTCCGGTAAGGATCTTCATTTTGTTAACACGATGGCTATGAAGGGCACACTCCTTGCACATAATGACGGCGGCGTTCCCAACATTGTCATTGAGCTGACTGACAGAAGTGCTCACACCTTCGGTCAGGTAGTATACTTCTTCAAGCTTGCTTGTTCTATCTCAGGATATATGCTTGGAGTAAATCCCTTTGATCAGCCAGGAGTTGAAGCTTATAAGAAGAATATGTTTGCTCTTCTTGGTAAACCGGGATATGAAAAGGAAAAAGAGGCTCTGGAAGCCAGAATAAAATAAATCTCAGGAGGACACATCCATGTTAAAACTCATTATCGGCGCAAAAGGTTCCGGAAAGACGAAAACTCTGATCGAACTCGTAAATGAAGCGCTCAAAGAAACAAAAGGTTCGGTTGTTTGCATCGAAAAGGGCGACAAGCTCAGATTTGATATCAGCTATCAGTGCAGACTCATTGATACCGATGAATATCACGTATTCAATGCTGAAACCCTTTATGGTTTCGTAGCAGGTATCCTTGCAAGTAACCACGACGTTTCCGATCTCTTCATTGATTCTGCTCTTAAGATCTGCGAGAATGATCAGCCTGCGTTTGACATTTTCCTTGGAAAGGTTGAAGCGCTTGTTGAAAAGCACAATGTTAAGTGTGTTATCACTTCCTCTCTTCCTGTAGAAGATGCTACTGAAGTAGAGAAGAAGTATCTTTAATCTGCTGAGAAGGCAACAAGGTTTATACTAAATGTTAGCTGCATTGATACACCGCCAACGTATTAATGCAGCTAACATTTATTCACCATAACACATACCGAAAGTGAACGATAGTATGTTAAATATTGGTTCTATAATAAAAGTTGGGGTATCTGTCTCCAGATACCCCAACTTTTATTATAGAACCATTAATTATTTAATTTCAAAATTATCCGGATATAGAATCAGCTAGATAATATGAATAGTTGAACTTAAAAAAGATAAATTAAAGAATGACAGCGTACCAATCAATTAAGACTCAATTAAGTCGAATACAAACGGTCATTCTTTACAAAAGACTCGCTTAACACCAAACCCGATCTTAAGCCACAATTAACCGAAATAAATTAACGGAGGGAGAAGAGGGGCGACTTTGATTTATTGTCATGATTATTTTTATATACTCAATTATACAAAATGAAAATTTTGTATAATTGAGGGAAGACTTTTTGATGAAATTACTTAAATCAAAGCGAAATTATTTCGGAATCATTGGTAAATTCAAAAATTGTCGTCTTATCATATTTTTCGCCGGGATTAAGGATAATATCATCAAAATTCGGATGATTGATCGAATCAGGCATTGACGATGCTTCAAAGCACGCACCAAAATGAGGAATCTGTTTGGTGCCGTTCTTCATGTCAGGTTCTTTGGGATTTATTCTGTTTGATGTGTATATGAGAATTGACGTCTGATTAGTATATACTTTCATACCTATCTTACTTGTGGGACTATAAAAATCAGCCTGATGCTTGATCGTACCATCATAATCATTCATTATGAAGTTGGTATCAAGTCCGCCAAGCTCTCTGATCTTATCGTGGTCACCAAACAGCACGTCAGCCATTAATCTGGGCTTACGCATATCAAACGGAGTTCCTGTCACGTCTGTAAAATTACCTGTTGGGATCAGTTCTACGTCTGTTTCGTTGAATTTGTCGCTGTTCATACGTATGTAATGATCTTCCATATTTCCGTGATCGAAGCCGTTCATATTAAAGTATGCATGGTTTGTTAAGTTAACGATTGTAGTTTTATCCGTTTCGGCTTCATAATGGATCGATACTGCATTCTCTTTGGTTAATGTGTAAGTTACACTTACATTCAGATTTCCGGGAAAACCTTCTTCGCCATCAGGACTTGTATATGACAGTTTGAGTGACGGTTCGAATTCATCGTCATGCTCTTCAACTTGCCAAATTTTTGCATTAAAACCGAATCTACCTGCATGGCAAACGTTTTTACCTTCATTTGCGTAGGTTGAGTACTTGACTTCGTTTATTGTATATTCTGCATTCTTTAGCCTATTGCAAACGCGTCCTATGGTGGCACCTTGATATTCACCTGAGTCAATATAATCGAGTACCCTATCAAATCCTCCGATAACGTCTCTCACAGATCCGTCTGCGGCATTTACAAAAATAGATTTAAGTGTTGCACCGTAGTCCAGAATTACAGCACTTACTACACCTTTACCTTTCAGTTCATACTCATAAAGCGGCGTGCCGCAGGGGTGATAATCATAAAATCTTTTGGTGATCATATTAATCTCCATTCTGCCGCTAAAGCGTCAGCACAAATAGGAATGAAAGC